>RFJB01000020.1 GCA_003695045.1 Candidatus Woesearchaeota archaeon
GAACACCTCTGGAGGTTTTTCGCGATTCTCTTGGCAAAGTCGCCTATCTTCTCTATTCTCAGGACAATCATGTAGTACTTGTGCGCCTCAAGGACCGAGAGGCCGAGATGGCTTCTTACTGCGGGGTCGCTCAGGGCGCGCCGCAGCACGCGGAACGAGAGAAAAACAAGCCGGTTCACGTCCTGGTCGCGATGCTTTATCGAATGGTACGGAGGCGCCTCTCTTGCGGAAACGCTTGAAACGAGGTCGTCAAAGACGCTCCTCGTTATGACATCGAGGCGGCGCAGGAGCGCCTCAACAGAGAGCTCGCGAATGTCCACGAGGTCCTTTGCCACCATTTTTGTCTTTGTCTGCTCCAGGATTTCAAGGCCCGCAAGGTTTCTCATTATGCTTCTTATCTTCTCGGAATTTCTCAGAGAGGGCTTCTCAAAGACGCGGATAACATCGTAGTTGTTCAGGTAGGCAGAGACAATCTCTGTTTCGAGCTCGCGCAGGGACTTGCCCTCCGCATTCACGGCGTATTCACGCCGGCGCTCCCGCGAGGAATCCTTCGCGCTGATTATAATCTCCCTGTCCCGCTCGGAAACGAACAGGTCGTCGCCCTTTTTCAGCCCCGCAGCCCGGACCCATTTGGACGGCAAACTCACAACATAAGAACTCTTTCCGAATTTAATGAGTTTTCTGACTTCCATTGAAACGCACCTTATAATTTCTTTAATGAATATTTAATGCATATATATTTTTATCTGAATATATGCTATATGCATTATAAATAAAAACAGATGTTGAATACCCTCATGCGGAGGTGGCCAAAATGTTACGAGTGCTTAAACCCGTAGCCAGCCCTGAAGAAAACGCGAACGAGGAGGAAACAGTGTATGACGAGGAGACAAGAGAGATGCTCCTTGAAAACGACGAGCTGGAAGCGTTTGAGGAAGCATTCATGAGGGGCTGGGATGAGGCATACTGAATTCTGAAGGGCCTTTCACGCATCCTATTTCACGATTTGAAAAGTTCTCGGCCGCCTCCCAACGCCCACATAATCCCACTTGAAAGTGATTACCAAGAGCAAACAATAAATAGGACATCTTCCTGCCGCACGCCATGAAACAGGGAGGGCGGATTGCAGCAATCATCACAGCACTGGTTCTCTACTCCGGCACGGCAAACGAGGGCGAGCACGCAAAAATCCGGATGCAGAGGCACGCAGCAAAAGAAGAAGCGCAGGGGCTGGAAGAGATAGTGCAGGAGCCAAGCCCGTTCAGGGGCATCCCGGTTTTCCCCGGAGCCACACCGCAGGACTACAAGGAACTGAGAGAGCTCTACCAACGCCTGATATTTGAGAAAGGCGCAGACCTTTCGTATGCGAATGAATTGTTCTCGAGCGAAAAACTGCGGCTTGATGCCAGAATTCCGAAGCTCCTGAAGAGGAACTTCATGTCGAAAGCGGACAAAGGAGAGCTCTCATGGAGCGAGGTCTACAAAAGAAACAGAATAGACGTTCTGGAAAAGAAAGCAAAGAAGTTCTTTGAACAATACAGGGAGCATCTGGAAGCGGCAGCCGAAAAATACGGCGTAGACGCAAGAGTAATAACAGGCATACTCGGAGAGGAAACAGGATTCGGGCACCGTCAGTTCAGGGGCGACTATTCCTGGCCTGCCACATTCATGACCATATACGCAAGGTCCGGCTCCAAAAGGTGGAAGGAATTCGCCCTGAGAGAGCTTGCATCGCTCATCAAATACGCGCGCATAAAAGGCATCCCCGCAGACAAACTCTACGATGAGAAGTCCTCATACGCGGGAGCTTACGGGATGGGCCAGTTCATACCGTCATCGCTGCTTGAAACATTTGTGGGAAAAAGCGGAAGGATAGAAGACGCGGACCCGTGGGACGTTGTCGACAACATCTACGCAGTCGCGAATTATCTTGCAAACAACACCCGCAGGGTGAAAGACGAGAACGGAAAGTTTCATTCAGGAAGGTGGAAGCCGGGCGAGGGCTGGGATGTCGGGGCAAGAAAGGGCAATTACTGGGCTGTGAGGGCATACAACAACTCCCACACATACGCAAGAATCGTCTTTCACATTGCCTCGTCAATCCCCGAAAACAAAGCGGGAAAGCCGGACCGCTGAAACCCCCGAAAACAGCAAGCAGAAGCCCTCTGGCGGCAGTTCAAAAAGAAAAGATTTATATAGTTGAGGCAGTTCTGTTTTTTAAAGCAGGCAGCCGCTTTCAGGCTCCTGCAAAAGGCGATTCTGGCCGTTTTTGAGAGGTCTGAAATTAGCGAAGAAATAATCCGCAGAGTTCGCAAAAGAAAAAGAAAAGGTAGTGCACAATGGACAGCAAAGAACAGGAAGCAAAAACCCAGGCAGAGTACAAAGCAGACAACATCAAGGTTCTCGCAGGGCTTGAGGCGGTAAGGAAGAGGCCGAGCATGTACATCGGCTCAACCAGCAGCCAGGGCCTGCACCATCTCGTTTATGAAGTGGTTGACAACAGCATTGACGAAGCCCTTGCAGGGTTCTGCACGGAAATAAATGTTGAACTCAAAAAGGACGGCTCTGTTGTGGTAAAAGACAACGGAAGAGGAATACCTGTTGACATTCACCCCCAGCTGAAGATACCGGCAGTAGAGGTCGTCATGACCAAACTGCACGCCGGAGGAAAGTTTGACAAGCAGACGTACAAGGTCTCGGGAGGACTCCACGGAGTGGGAGTCAGCGTGGTAAATGCTCTCTCAACAGAACTTGAGGTCTGGATAAAAAGGGAAGGAAAAGAGTATTACCAGAAGTATTCAAGAGGCAAAAAGGTTACCGAACTAAAGGTTGTAGGCAGCGTCCCGGAAAACGAGACAGGAACAACAGTCAGGTTCGTCCCGGACGGAAGCATATTCACCACCACAGAATTCCACTTTGACACGCTCTCTGCAAGATTGAGGGAACTCGCATTTCTGAATCCCAGCGTCAGGATACGCATAAAGTCCGAAAAGGACGGGAAGGAGCACGAATTCAAGTACGACGGCGGAATAAAAGAGTTCGTCTCCTATCTCAATAAGAACAAAACGCCCCTGCACGACATCATCTACTTTGAGAAGGAAAAGGACGGCATAGTCGTCGAAGCGGCAATTCAGTACAACGACAGCTACACGGAATCGGTGTTCTCGTTCGTGAACAACATAAACACCGTTGAAGGGGGCACGCACCTGTCGGGATTCAAGGCAGCACTCACAAGAACGCTCAACACCTACATTGAGAAAAACATGAACGGCAAGAATGGGAATGCTGTGAAGCTCTCAAGCGAGGATGTGAGGGAAGGGCTGACAGCAGTGCTTTCGCTCAAGGTCCAGAACCCGCAGTTCGAGGGGCAGACAAAAACCAAGCTTGGAAACTCGGAGGCAAAGGGAATAACCGAATCAGTGGTTTCAGACAACCTGTCAAATTACCTTGAAGAGCACCCGAAAGAAGCGCGCCTCATCGTGGAGAAATGCCTCAGCGCGGCAAGAGCGAGGGAAGCGGCAAGAAAGGCAAGGGAGCTCACGAGAAGAAAGAGCGCCCTTGAGGGAAGCTCGCTGCCGGGAAAGCTTGCCGACTGCTCAAACACAGACCCCGCAGTTTCAGAGCTCTTTATTGTGGAGGGCGACTCGGCGGGCGGCTCGGCAAAACAGGGAAGGAACAGGGAGTTCCAGGCGATACTTCCGCTGAGGGGCAAGATACTCAATGTGGAAAAGGCGAGAATAAACAAAGTGCTGTCAAACGAAGAGCTGGTGATTATGATAACTGCGCTTGGAACGAACATCGGACAGGACTTTGATATCGCGAAGCTGAGGTATCACAAGATAATAATAATGACTGATGCTGA
>RFJB01000021.1 GCA_003695045.1 Candidatus Woesearchaeota archaeon
ATGCTGACGATAACAAGAATGATTCCTATTTTCTTCTGGTTCATCTTATCCTCCTTTATCCCATGCTTTTCTCTAAAGCAGCAAGTTCTTTTATTCTCTTAAGCATGTTTGGGTGAGTGCTCATAATCTCGAGCAGTTTGTCAAATGTTGAAATCCTGACCTTTTTATTTCTAACTGCCTTCAACTCTTTCTCTTCAATGGACCCGCTCAGGTCAATGTCTATGTTCCTGAGTTCCAAGAGTTCGGATCTTGCCCTTGTCGGGTCGTTGGCAAAAAATGCCTTCACTCCAGCCACCTGCTTCAGCGCTTGCTGGCTGACTCTTGAGCTTCCATAAACAAGCTTGTACAATGCAGAGGCAAGATAGTGCGGCTTGTTTCCCAGCTCAACGCTGCCCCTGTCTGCGTAATACTCCCTTATCCTTGAGCCGTAAAGAACCAGCAGGTTGGTTATGAAGTAAAGCAGAAAAAACAGGGTTCCAAGCGCGGCATTGCTGTTTCCCTCCCTGTCGCGAGACCACATCATGCTCCACGCCAGGTGGTAGAGCACCATGGGGATAACGCTAAGCAGGGTGATAAACGCCATATCCCTGTTCTTTATGTGGGAAATCTCATGCCCCAGTACTGCTTTCAGCTCTGGCCCATCAAGCAAATCCAGGATGCCTCTTGTTACGCACACCCTGCCGTCCTTTACTGACCTGCCAAATGCGAAAGCATTCGGAATCCTTATTTCGGATATTCCAATCTTGGGCTTCGGAATGCCTGCCTTTTTTGCAAGCTCCTCCACCATTCTGTGAAGTTCAGGAGCTTCCTCCTTGGAAACATACTTTATTCTCATGAACATCTGGACAAGGTAAGGGCTTGACCAGTACTGAATGCCCATAAGTATTAGTCCAAAAACAAGATATGCGTAGAACGTTCCCACGCCAGCAGCAGCTCCCAGAACAGAAATTACACCATAGGTTATTGCGAACATTGCTCCGATAAGCAGGTATAATCTTACTTTCAGTCCAAGCATGAGTGCAGGGCTGATTCATTTGTATTTAATACTTATGAAACAAGAAATAATCCTCAAATATAAAATGAAAATAAGTGATCGGCCATGCTTTATTTTTGGTCAGGGCGTTTAGTCATTCTCGACTCTCGGAGCGAGAATGAACGAGAGCATGACCTTGTCAACCGTCTTGAACTCAAGCATCAGCGGGTAGTCCTTGTTGAACTTTATCACAACGTCATCGGACAGTTTGGCGCCTGTCATCATCTTTTTGAGGTATTCAATGCTGTACTTGGCGCTTACCTTGTCCTGCGTTTCAGCATTTATCTCGGCTCCTTCGCTTATCTCATTCCTTACTCTGTTGGTGTTTGCTTCTGCTTCTATGATGAACTTTCCGTTTTCCACAATGAATGTTACAGAATCAGCAAACACGTCTGCGTCGTCAATAGCATCTCCAAGAACCTGGGTTGAGGTTTTGACGCTGACGGGGAAGGTAAGGTTGGGCACCTTCTGCTCCTTCTCGTCAAGTTCTATCGTGGCAAGCATGAAGGTCCTCGTAGAGTTTCCCTTCAGTGTTATTTTGAGCCGGTTTTCCTCCAGGGCAAGAGTGAGCATATCATTGCTCTTCGCCCTCTTCATGACCTGCTTCAGATCTGCGAAGTTGGTGGCAATCTCAACTTCCTCCTCGAGTTCGTATTCCACAAAGGCGCTGGACAGAAGCTTGAACACAACCATTGCCACATTGGCAGGGTCCATAGCAATAAGCTCTATGGCGTCCTTTGTAATCTTGAACCTTGCCTCGTTAATAAGCTCTGAAATTGCGTTGATGCTATCCTTTAGATACTTCGGTTCTGCAAGAGTGAGTTTCATAAATCATCCCCCCAATTCTTGATTCTGGAAAAGCCAAGCCCCTTTATATAGGTTTTGCTTCGTGTCAGGTCCTTTCAGGCCCTTTGCCGGCTGACTTTTAATTTATACTTCTTATGCACTTATTATGCTCTTAATCTATGATTATTCCCTCGCCGTCTGATGAAAGGTGAATCCTTTCTGATTCATAACCTTCCTCTTTAGCCAGTTCGGCAAGCCCGGTTCTCATGTCAATATTGCCGTGAGAGGGCACTATGTGCTCCGGACTGAATAGGCGCATCAGTTCCCTCTGGTCTTCCCTGGCTCCGTGGCCCGATACGTGAACGTCCCTGAAAATTCTTACCTTGTGCCTTTCAAGCTGCTCCTCAAGCTTTTCCCTGTTAATCCTGTTCAGAGTGTTCGGTATTATCTTGCATGAGAACACAACGATGTCTCCTGATTCAAAATCGAACTCGTATGTTCCATTAGCCATTTTGGCAAGGGTTGCTTCCGGCTCGCCCTGATGCCCTGTAACAACAAGAAGATATTTGTCCTTTTGCCTGGAAATCTTCTTCAGTTTTCTTCCTATCTGCTTGCCAAACCTTGCAATTTCAATTCCCTCGGAGAATTTTGCCATCCCGATGTTTCTTGCGGCTTCAACATATCTTGCAAGGCTCCTTCCGAGAAACACAACTTCCCTGCCCATCTTTCTTCCGCATTCCACTATGGTCTTCAGCCGGGCAATGTGGGATGAAAAGGTTGTCACAATAACTGCCTTGCCTTTGGTGTCAGTCTCAAGAAGAACATCCTGGAGCATTTTCTTGGCAACGCTTTCGGACGGCGTTCTTTCCTTCAAACGCGAGTAAGTGGAGTCCATGATGAGGCATTTTACCCCTTCGCTTCTTATTCTCTCAATAGCGGCATAATCCGGCTTTTTCCCCATTGAAGGCGCGTTGTCAAGCTTGAAGTCGTTGGCGTACACCACGGTGCCTTCGGGTGTGTGAAGTGCCGCGGTAACAGTGTTAAGAGTGGAATGCGTCATGTTGACAAATTCCAGCACAAGATTTTCAGAAAGAAGATACTTTGAGCCCGCTTTCATCCTTATAATCCTGTTCTTCATCTTCTTTCCGTAATTGAGCATCAGGGATTCTATTATCTCCGCTGTGTAGGGAGTGGCGATTATCGGGGCATCATATTTCTTCGCAAGAAAAGGTATGGCTCCCACATGATCCAGATGCGCGTGGGTAGGCACTATCGCGATGACATTGTCGTTTTGAAGAACAGAATCTTCAGGAACAGCCCCTATTTCCATAAGCTCCTCAGAAGACAGCTTGTATGCTTCTTCGTCGCCCTTGTACTCAATGAACTTCTCAAGGTGCAGGCCCATGTCAAAGATTACTGTTTCGTCTCCGTACCGGACGGCCGTCATGTTCTTGCCTACTTCATTGTAGCCGCCCACGGTCAAAATCTGAATCATGCCTTTTGTAGGACTCCACACTAATTATAAACTTTTCCAAGCCGCTCTGAAAAAGCGAACGTTGAACTGATGAAAAATCAGAAAGAAAAAATGCGGGGGAGGGGATTTGAACCCCTGAACCCACTAAGGGACTGGATTCCTCAAAATGGGCCGAGCGTTTGTTAGTCATCACGCAGCGGCGCTCGTCACTCAAGTTTTCTTGAGTCCAGCTCGTTTGACCAGGCTTCGATACCCCCGCATAACGGGCAAACAGGTGTGCTGAATAACTCTTTTAAAACGTTTTCTAAAAAAAAGCGTTTTTTTCACAAAGAGAATCGTTCAGAAAGAAAGCAGAAGAGTTCATGACAGACGTCTCAGCTTCTCCTCTATCTCGTTGAGAGAGCTTTCTATCTTCTCGAGCTCCGAAGCCGGCTTTCTGGAAGGGATCTTCTTTCCGGATTCCTTCTCTTTTCGGCTTTTTTCCTTGGCTTCAGTTCTTGACCCAGCGGGCTTCATTTTGAGATTCTTAAGCATCCTTTTTGGAAGAAGCCCTTTAAGCCGGGAGTCCAGCTCTGTTATTTCCTTTGTTAATGTCTTCAGCCGCGAGAAAAGTTCTTCCTTGTCCTGCCTTATGGCTTTGAAGCGCTCATACCTTTGAAGAAGCCGCAATATAGACCTTGAGGATTCGAGGATTTCTCTCCTCAACTCAACAGGGTCTGATATGCCTATGTAAAGTTCATCGCTTCCAGCTGCGTCCGCGTCTGGTTTGTTGCCTGCCATTTCAATCCTTATTCCGATATGGTTTTATGCGTTTTCAGTGTCAAAGAGGGTCTTGTCAACAGAGGCAATCTTTCTTTCAACATCAGAAATGCTGCTCGCCCACATCTCTACTTCGTTGTCCTCTTCCGCCTTAAGCTCATTGATTCTTTTGAGAATGTGCTTTGCTTCATCAATCTTTGCCTTTATAACATTGATAACATCAAGTATCTCTCGGTATTCATCAATTTTCACGAAAACCTGTGCTGGTTCCGGCATAATCATCACCTTTCTTATTCTATTATTCGCCTTTATTCAAACAGCTTCTGATCCACAAGGACGAGCTTTCTCTGAATGTCCTCAAGAGAATCGTGCCACTTTTGGTATTGCTTGTCTATCTGCTCTCTTATGTCTTTTGCTCTCATGAGGGCTTCTTCAGCATCCCTCAGCGAGAGCTTTGCATCATCAACATCCTTAAGCGCATCTGAGTAAAGGTCAGCCCTTATGAAAAGAGGCCTTCCCCTGAGTGTTTCGTCCTTTACTGCAAGAGTCGGGATGCTCGGCTTCGGAGCCCACAAGTCGTCTGACGGAACCCCTCCCTGCGGGGCAGGCGGTGCTGGCGCTTCTCCTGCTGCGCTTCCAGCGCTTCTTCCTGCCATGAACGAGCCCACTTCGTCCGTCTTTTCTGCAAAGGTATCCGGGAACATCCTTGCTCCCTCGCTTTCAGCTTCCTGGGCGCCAAAGTCCCGGACCTCAGGGCTGATTGGCTTGTCGGGAAACATCCTGAACCCCTGCTGCGCGCTTGGCGCGGTTTGGCTCTGCATGGGTTGAGTCAGCGTCGGTTCGGGAGGTGTTGCCGGACTTGGCGGGTTTGAACCCTCTCTGAAGAGTTCCTCGTCAGAAGGAAGTTCGGGTATCTGCTGATTGTACTCTGGAGGGAACTGCTGGGCGGGCTGCCCCTCAGGAGCGGGCGTTTCCTCCTGTGTCTGCTGGGGAGAGACGCTCTCGGTTGGTGGCGCATTGCTGCTTTCGCCTGTTAAACCTCCCTTTTCATCTTGAGCGCTTCCATCTTGACTGCCTGCTTGTTTGTCCGGTTCGGCAGGTTGAGGCATTTCATCCGACGGAGCTCTTATTGGAGGAAGGTCCCCAAAGTTGTCGTTGCCGGGAACGCCTGCAGGGTTTCCTTCCATATCAGGCATGGGCGGCAGAGGAGGAAGTCCGTCCCCAAGAGAACCGAAAGGGTCATTCTGAGGGCTTCCGCCGGTGTTGTTCTCTTTTCCTCCAGGGCTCTGAGAGTCGGAGCTGCTCTCACTCCCTTTCTTCTTTAAGAAATTGAAAAGTCCCAATTCCACCCCTCTTTTTATAAAATGCTCTGATCGCACATAATTGCTTGCGACTTATCAGGATGAGAGTCCTTAAAAACTTTTATTAGTATCCTGCAATAGCAACAATAAAAGGTAATTGGCAAGAATCTCCCGGGTTTGTCCTTTCAGGTTACTTGGCTTTGAACAAAGCTTCTTCCTGCTTTCTCCCTTTCTGCATTTCACCTTTATGCATTCTACTTGTGCGCCATTTTTGGCAGGGAAACAGGGACTTCAAATCCCTGCTCTTTCCAGTCCCTGCTCTTTTAATATACCTTTTTGGAAACAACAATCTTTATAAGCCGGACTTATCCACCTCTTTTTTTTAATATGATTCACTTTTCTGAAGACAGGGCAAAACCGGCAACTCTTATTCTGGAGGACGGCTCGTTCTTTACCGGATACAGCTTTGGAGCAGAAACAGATGCCTCCGGAGAGATTGTTTTCAACACAGGAATGACGGGCTACCCTGAGTCATTCACTGACCCGTCATATGAAGGCCAGATTCTTGTTCTCACTTACCCGCTTATAGGAAACTACGGCGTGCCAGATACAATCACACTGGGCAGCCCCCTTGAACTGGGCGCGACCAGCGGCTCGGCTTCAGCAGGTGCGGAGCGCTCTAACCGTCGCGGGAAAAGCGTCAGGGGGGCGGATTCTGATAATCTCCGCAGCCGAAGAGCCGTGCTTGCGGCTGAATTCAGGCGGCTTGCTTCGCAGCCAATCAAAGCGATCAAAGAGGAACTTGAAGGGAAAATACCCCTTGATGTTCTGAACTCATACAAAATCCTGACAGACCCGATGGAATCGGACAGGATTCACATACGCGGCCTCGTGGTCACTGACTACTCCAGAAACCCGCACCACTGGAATTCCGAGTCAACCCTTTCAGAATGGCTCAAAAGCCAGAACGTGCCCGCAATAGCCGGCATCGACACACGCGCCCTGACGAAAAAACTCCGGGAAAACGGAACAATGCTTGGGAGAATCGTTATGGGGCTGCCCACCAAAGAAAAATTTCTGCCCGTTTTTGAAGATCCCAACAAAAGAAACCTTGTCGCAGAGGTAAGCATCAGTGAAATAAGAGAATACGCTCCCATCTCCGAAGTGGTTTCAAACCTTGCTTCAATTATGCCTGCAGGCGGAAGAGAATTGCATGGCAGCTCACCTGGTAACTTACCTGGCAAGTCATCCGGTGCATCATCCGCTGCATCATCTGGCGCATCGTCCTGTGCATCATCTGGTGCTTCATCTGGCGTATCATCCGGCAAGGCGCCTCACATTCTACCCGGCAAAACAGGGGGAAAGTCAGTGAGCAAATCAGCTGGTGCAGTGGGCAAATCAGTGAGTATACCGGGTAAATCAGCGGGCAAATACAAGACAGCGGGCAAATACAAGACGATAGTGCTTATTGACTGCGGAGCAAAAAACAACATAATCAGGGAGCTCATTATGCGCGACGTCCGGGTTATAAGAGTTCCGTGGAATGCCGACTTTTCCGAGTTTCAAGATGCCGCAGACGGAGTGATAATCTCGAACGGGCCCGGAGACCCCAAGCTTGTCCAGGCAACAATCCAGACAGCCAGGAAGATACTCAATCACAAGAAACCTGTCTTCGGGATATGCCTCGGCAACCAGATTCTCTCGCTTGCCGCAGGAGGAAAAACGTACAAACTCAAATACGGACACAGGTCGCAGAACCAGCCATGCGTCGAAGTGGGAACCCACAGGTGCTACATTACCTCTCAGAACCACGGATTTGCCGTGGACTCAACCTCGCTTCCCAGAGGATGGGACGTCTGGTTTGTCAACGCCAACGACGGGACAAACGAAGGAGTAAAACACAGGCGCCTCCCCGCATTGTCCGTGCAGTTTCATCCGGAAGCAATGCCAGGTCCGACAGACACATCATTCCTGTTTGACGAATTCCTGAATATGATAAAATGATAAAGCCATGATGTTTTCGGTCAAGGCATGGGACAGCAACTAAACAAAAGGCGAAAAGCATGAACAGAACTTCCCTTCATCAAAGGAAAAAGAAAATAAGAAAAGTCCTCCTGCTCGGAAGCGGAGCACTCAAGATAGGGGAAGCAGGAGAATTCGATTACTCGGGTTCGCAAGCCATAAAGGCGCTTAAAGAAGAAGGAATAAAGACAATACTCATAAACCCGAACATAGCAACAAACCAGACCTCTGCCGGATTCGCCGACGAAATATACTTTCTTCCGGTCACGCCTCACTTCGTGGAAAAAGTAATCGCAAGGGAAAAGCCGGACGCACTTCTTCTTTCCTTCGGAGGTCAGACAGCCCTCAACTGCGGCCTTGAGCTTGAGGAGAAGGGAGTCCTGAAAAAATACAAAGTCCAGGTTCTGGGAACTCCCGTAAGCACGATACGGGACACAGAAGACAGGGACCTGTTCGCGAAAAGAATGAACGAAATCGGGCTTAAAGTTCCCGAGAGCGAAGCCGTAACCAGCGTTTCCCAGGCAGAGCGCGCAGCCGAAAAAATAGGATACCCTGTGATTGTCAGAGTGGCCTTCGCACTCGGAGGCAAGGGCTCCGGACTTGCGCGCAACCCGGAAGAACTCAAAGACATAGCCAAGCAGGCGCTCTCCAGCGCGCCGCAGATTCTCGTGGAAAAATACCTTGGCGGCTGGAAAGAAATAGAATACGAAGTTGTCAGGGATGCCCATGACAACTGCATCACAGTATGCAACATGGAGAATTTCGACCCTCTCGGCATACATACCGGCGAAAGCATAGTCGTTGCGCCGTCCCAAACTCTTACCAACAGAGAGTACCACCTTCTCAGGCAGATCTCAATAAAAGCCATACGTCATCTGGGAATAGTCGGCGAGTGCAACATCCAGTTTGCAGTAGACCCGAAAAGCGAGGACTACAGAATAATAGAGGTCAATGCCAGACTAAGCAGAAGCAGCGCTCTGGCATCCAAGGCAACAGGATACCCCCTTGCATTCGTTGCGGCGAAGCTCGCGCTGGGATACTCGCTCGTGGAAATACCCAACTCAATAACGCGGGTAACCAAGAGCTCCTTTGAACCCGCGCTTGACTATGTTGTTGTAAAAATTCCGCGGTGGGACCTCCGTAAATTCCGGAGAGTTTCAAAACAGATAAACAGCGAAATGAAGTCAGTCGGAGAAGTCATGGCAATCGGCAGAACTTTTGAAGAAGCAATACAGAAAGCAGTAAGAATGCTGGATGTCGGGGCATCGGGAGTCGTTGCAAACAAGGACTCGGAAAAGCTTTCTTCTCTTCCGAAGTCACGCATACTAAAAGAACTCAGGGAGCCGACTGACAGGAGAATCTTCTACCTTGCCGAGGCATTAAGAAGGGGAATGAGCATCAGCACCATATCCAAACTCACAGGGATAGACCCATGGTTCCTGTACAAGATAGAAAACATCGTCAGCATGGCCTATTCGCTTGATAAGAATTCAGATATGCTCAAATCAGAAATACTTGAAATTCATGCTTCAAAAAAGAAATCAGCAGGAAGGAAGCAGTCGTCAAAAACCCTGAGCCGTTCAGGACATCTCAGGAGTATCAACTCTACTATCAACTCTTTCACGGGGGTTAGAAAAAAGCACAGCGCCCTTTTCAGGACGCTGCTCTACGCAAAGAAGCTCGGATTTTCAGACGAGCAGATAGCAAGGATTTTGAGCAGCAGCCAAAACAGCAGGGATGCATCCAAAGGAATGACATCCAAAGAGAGGGCGTCAAAAAAGAGGCACTCCGCAATCCAACTGACAGAAGCGCACATACGGCACTGCCGCTGGCGGCTGGGCCTGCATCCCGTTATAAAACAGATAGACACGCTGGCAGCGGAATATCCGGCGCAGACAAACTATCTCTACATGACATACCACGGCTCAGAGGACGATGTGCCTTCCCTGCAGGAAGAGTTTGCACAGAAAAGGAAAGAAACTCCTGAAAAACCGGTAATAGTAGTCGGCTCCGGAACGTACCGCATCGGAAGCAGCGTCGAATTTGACTGGTGCTGCGTCACAGCAGCAGAGACCGTGAGAAAAATAGGCGCTCCCGCCATAATGATAAACTACAATCCCGAAACAGTAAGCACGGACTACGACATGTCAGACCGGCTCTACTTTGAGGAACTCTCGTTCGAATCAGTTGCCGAGATATACCTCAAAGAAAATCCCAAAGGGCTGATTCTTTCCATGGGCGGGCAGATACCAAACAATCTTGCCATGAAATGCAAAGAAGAAGGTCTCACGGTGCTGGGAACCCAGCCGGAAATGATTGACTCCGCAGAAGACAGGAAAAAGTTCTCAGACATGCTCGACAGCATAGGCGTCGACCAGCCGGAATGGAAAGAACTCACAAGCATATCAGAGGCAGTGGCGTTTGCAAAGAGAGTCGGCTTTCCGGTCCTTGTAAGACCTTCATATGTTCTCAGCGGAGCAGCCATGAATGTTGCTTTTAGCGATTCAGAACTTGTGAAGTACCTCAAAGATGCCGCATCACTGTCCTCAGACCATCCCGTTGTGATAAGCAAGTTCATAACCAACGCCAAGGAAATAGAAATAGATGCCGTGGCGAAAGACGGAAAGCTTGTGATATGGGCAATATCCGAGCATGTTGAGAATGCAGGAGTTCATTCGGGAGACGCCACAATGGTCCTTCCGCCCCAGAAAACATACCTTGAAACAGTGAGGCGAATAAAAAAAGTAGCAAAGAAAGTAGCATCCCAGCTCAAAATCACAGGACCCTTCAACATACAGTTCATAGCAAAGGACAACGACATAAAAGTCATAGAGTGCAACCTTCGCGCATCAAGGTCCTTCCCGTTCGTCTCCAAGGTTACAGGAGTAAATTTCATAGAGCTTGCCACGCGGGCAATAATGGGGCTTCCAATATCGGCTCCGCCGTCATTCACTTCCCTTGACCTCGACTTCGTAGGCGTCAAAGCTCCCCAGTTCTCCTTTTCGCGTCTTAAAGGGGCGGACCCCATCCTTTCAGTGGAAATGTCCTCCACAGGAGAAGTTGCCTGCCTCGGAGACAACCTGAAAGAGGCATTCCTGAAAGCGATAATGTCAACAGGATTCTCAATCCCGGAGCAGGCGGTTCTTCTCTCGCTGGGCGGGGAGAAAAACAAGGTGGCTTTCCTTGACAGAGCAAGACGTCTTTCCGGCAGAGGATTCAGGATTTACGCAACAGAACACACCGCCGAATTCCTGAAAAAGCACGGGATTCCGGCAGTCATGGTTTACAAGGCGCACAACCTTCACAAAAAGAACAACATTCTCAACATACTCCGGGAGCGAAAGGTGGACCTTGTCATCAACATCCCTGACGTAATTGACGTTTCGTCAGCTGAAGACGACTATCTGATAAGAAGAACAGCAGTTGATTTTTCCATACCCCTGCTGACAAACCTCCAGCTGGCAAAGCTTTTTGCCGATTCCATACTCTCCGTCTCTCTTGACGACCTGAAGTGCGAACCATGGAGTTCGTACATGAGAAAGCTGCCTATTGATTATCCCTCTCTGATTTCCGGCTCCAAGCAGGGATAGCGGAAGAAAACAGGGAACAGGACATGGAACAGGAAACATATATAAATCCCGTTGACATAGCGGACATTTGCAGCGCAGGGATAAAACTCAGGGTTCAAAATCCGGGGCTGCGCGTGCAGTTCCTCTTGAGTTCATATTAAAAGTGTTGGGGGTGCTTAAATGCAAAAAAGAGTTGCTCGTCCAAAGAAAAAAATGTCTTTTAAAGGAAGGGATGTAATCTCCATAAGGGACTTCAACAAACAGGAAATACTCCACGTCCTCAGGACGGCGGAAAAGATGGAGAAAAACAGGAAGCCGCTTCTCAAAGGCAAAATCCTTGCAACACTCTTCTTTGAGCCAAGCACAAGAACAAGATTAAGTTTTGAATCGGCAATGCACCGCCTCGGCGGCAGGGTTATAGGGTTCGCCGACCCGTCGGTCAGCTCCACTGCCAAGGGAGAGTCGCTTCCTGATTCAATAAAAATAGTCGAGGGATACGCCGATGTAATCGTAATAAGGCACCCCCTTGAAGGAGCCGCACGCGTAGCAGCGGAAGCCGCGTCAGTCCCTGTAATAAACGGGGGCGACGGAGCAAACCAGCACCCGACACAGACATTTCTTGACCTTTACACCATAAAAAAGACAAAGGGAAAACTCTCGGGACTCAAAGTCGGATTTCTCGGCGACCTGAAGTATGGAAGAACAGTGCACTCCCTGGCGCATGCGCTCTCCTACTTCGGAGTCGAGATGTATTTCATAAGCCCGGAATCGCTCAGAATGCCCGACGATGACCTCTACGAACTGAAGCAGAAAGGGGTCAAGTATCACGAAGTAAAGGACTTGAAAAAGGTCATTGGAAAACTTGACGTTCTTTACGCCACGCGAATACAAAAAGAAAGGTTCCCCGATCCGCTCGAATACAAGAAGGTAAAAGATGCATACATACTTGACAGGTCCCTCCTTAAGGGAGTCAAAAAAGACCTCAAGATACTGCATCCCCTTCCAAGGGTAAACGAGATAAACTACAACATAGACGACACGCCGCACGCAGCTTACTTCGGGCAGGCCAGAAACGGGGTGCCGGTCAGACAGGCGCTTCTCGCGCTGGTGCTGGGGGTGGAAGCATGAAGGAACTCAGGGTTTCAGCAATAAAAGACGGGACAGTCATTGATCATATTCCCAGCAAATCAACATTCAAGGTGGTTGAGGTCCTGAACCTCTCAAAGCTGGATGATGCAGTGATGGTGGCTCAGAATCTCAAAAGCAAGAAGATGAAACTCAAAGGAATAGTCAAAGTGGCGGGAAAAGAGCTGACGCAGGAAGAAGTGAACAAAATAGCCCTTCTTGCTCCGACCGCGACAGTCAACATAATAAAAAACTACTCGGTCCGCAAGAAAATGAACCTTGAACTCCCGGAGATGCTCAAAGGAATAATAAAATGCGCAAACCCAAAGTGCATAACAAACAACGACATGGTGGAGACAAAGTTCCATGTCAGAAGCACAAAGCCCCTCAGGGTGCAGTGCCATTACTGCGAAAGGTACATGACAGAGAACGACCTGGAAATCTTGTAATCCAAAGCTTCGCTCTCTGCCGGCTGTTCAGGCAGCCGATTGCATTACATCAAAACACGGCATGAACTGATTTTAAAGATGAAAGCAGCCAATGAAACAAATCCTGATGTGACAACCGAAGTTGCAGGAATAAAACTTAACAGCCCTCTGGTTCTGGCAAGCGGCATACTCGGCACAAGTTCGGACATTCTCAAGAGAGTCGCATCAGAAGGAGCCGGCGCGGTTACCATGAAATCAATAGGGCCGGTAGAAAGAGAGGGCCACCCGAACCCGAACGTGATAGAGTTCGGCTTCGGCATGCTTAACGCAGTAGGCCTGCCAACTCCCGGCGTGGACAATGTTCTTCAGGAGATGGAGGAGCTGAAGACATCGCCGGTGCCTGTAATAGCAAGCGTCTACGGAAGCACAGTGGACGACTTCGTCATGATAGTTGAGAAGCTCAAGCCCTACAAACCGGCAGCTTTCGAACTTGACATCTCATGCCCGAACAAGGAAGACGGCCTTGCATTCATGGCAAGCGAGGATGTTGTTTACAAACTCGTCAGCAGCGTCAAAAAAGCGGCGGGAAACATTCCCGTAATTCCAAAGTTAAGCCCGAACACGCACAGCATACCAAGGATAGCTGCCGCGTGCAAAAAAGCAGGGGCAGATGCTCTCTGCGCCATAAACACCGCTTCTGCAATGGTAATAAACATTGAAGCCAGAAAACCCGTTCTGGCTTACAAAAAAGGAGGGCTCTCCGGTCCGGCACTGAAGCCGATAGCCGTGAGGTGCGTATATGAAGCATATCAGGCAACAGGACTTCCAATAATAGGCACGGGCGGCGTAACAACCGGCAGAGACGCTATAGAAATGATAATGGCGGGAGCTTCAGCGGTTGGCATGGGAACCGCGGTCTACTACAGGGGAATATCAGCGTTCAGAGAAGTTCTCGGGGAAATGAAAGAATGGATGCGGAACAACAATGTCAGGTCAGTAAAAGAGATAATCGGAGCAGCACATTATTAGAAATTTACATTAAACCTTTATGAGAATGCCGTCAGTTTTTCCGAAGTGACGAAAACATGAAACCCGAAATTGAAACGGAACACGCATGCAAAGGAACAATTCCAAAGAATGTTCCGCGAATGGTCAGAATACTCGATGTTATTGAGGAAAATCCCTTTGTAAAAACATTCCTTCTCGACATCAAGATGGACGCTCTGCCCGGCCAGTTTGTTATGGTGTGGCTGCCGGGGCTTGATGAAAAGCCCATGTCAGTGAGGGGAACATCAGAGGCGTCTCCTGCAGTAAAGGCGCTTCTTCAAAAGGCAAAACTAAAGCCAAACTCGGAAGGCGCTGTCGCGATAACTGTTGAAGCAAGAGGCCCCACAACAAAGGAGCTCCTTCAAAAAAAGCCCAACGATATGATAGGGATAAGAGGGCCCTACGGGAAGCCGTACTCAATAGTGGAGGACTCAATCATGGTGGGGGGAGGCGTAGGAATGCCTCCTGTGGCATTTCTTGCGGACATACTGAAAAAGAGAAGATTGCTGCAGGGAGCAAGAACAAAGGAACGGCTCCTCTTTCTCGACCAGTATGAGGACATGCGCATATCAACAGATGACGGCACGCTCGGCCACAAAGGGTTTGTTACAGAACTGCTTGAGGAAGAGATAATGAAAAAGAAGCCAAAAATGGTGTACGCCTGCGGTCCCGAACTTATGATGCTTGCAGTGCTAAGAATATGCAGAAAGCACAGGATTCCCATGGAGGCATCTTTGGAAAGGTATATGCGGTGCGGGCTGGGGGTTTGCGGCTCGTGCGTTTGCGGCAACAGGGTTGTCTGCGTAGAAGGCCCTGTCTTCAACGACAAGGAACTTGAAGAAATGGCCGACTTTGGAAAATTCGCCCTTACCAAATCAGCAAGAAAAGTCACTCTGAAAGAATACTACTCCGGATGATAAACAATGATATCTGAGCTAAGAAAAAAACCGGAATTTCTTCTTGTGAAAAACGCTCTTTCCCCCCGCTACGGCAAGCTTGAGAAGGCATGGATTATAATAAAAAACGACAGAATAAAAAATATCAGCTTTAAGAACCAGCCGAGAAGCTTCCTGAAAACAGCAGATTCCGACAGGGCAACATTGATTGATGCAGACGGCGGACTTCTTCTTCCCGGCGCAATAGACCCGCACGTTCATCTGAGGGAGCCAGGCATGACCCACAAGGAGGACTTTGAAACAGGAAGCAGGGCAGCGGCAGCCGGAGGAATAACAACAGTCCTTGACATGCCAAACACCAAGCCGCCGGTCTTTACTCTCAAAGAACTTCAGCTCAAAAGAACCCTCGCCAGAGGAAGAATGATGGTAAATTACGGATTCTATATGGGCGCAAGGCCTGCGGATTCTTCTGACAGGAGCGTCATAAAAAAAATATGCTCGGAGATAAAGAAGGCAAAGAATGTTCCCGGAACGAAGATATACATGGATGAAACCACCGGCAACCACATAATCTCGGACGAAAAAGCCCTCGAACGAATATTCAGGGCGTCCCGCCTCGTCGCTGTTCATGCCGAATCAGCCAACGTGAAGAAGGCGATTGCAGCGGCAAAGTCGGCAAGAAAAAAACTCTACTGCTGCCACATCTCAACATCAAAAGAAATCTCGTACATTGCAGAAGCAAAAATGAAACAAAAAGTGTACTGCGAGGTAACCCCGCATCATCTCTTTCTTTCCGAGGAGGACTACACCAATGGTTTTCGCAAGATGAAACCGCCATTGAGAAGCAGGGACAACGTTGATTCCCTCTGGGAAGCCATAAGAAACGGCATAGTTGACACCATAGGGACAGACCACGCACCCCACACCCTGCAGGAAAAGAAAAGCGACAACCCTCCGTATGGGGTTCCCGGGTTGGAAACAATGATGCCTCTTGTATTGACAGCGGCGAGAGACGGCGCCATCGACTATGAGAGCGTAAAAAAACTCACAAGCCAGAACGCTGCAAAAATATTCAGGATGCGAGGCAGAGGCATCCTGCGGAAGAATTTCTTTGCCGATATAAGCATATATGACAT
>RFJB01000022.1 GCA_003695045.1 Candidatus Woesearchaeota archaeon
GAGCCGTTGAAGAACCAGCCGGCTGTGCCGTAATAGCTCTTAATGACAAGGGCTGCTGCCCCCAGAAGAAGCGCATACCTTATTGCGTTGCGGTGCTTCACGATGAAGAGCGGAACTCTCATCCTTTTTTTCACAACCGCGGACTGAAGGTCCTGGAACCTGCCGAGAGGACAAAAGTTGAAGCACCAGTGCCTGTTGTCAAGGTTCTGGACGAGCATTGTTGGAAACAGCAAGGCCCTTGTTTCGCCCCAGGGACATCTTCTTGGGCATACACGGCAGAACAGGAAAGGGACTTTGTACGGGCATTCAAGAAATGGAAGAAGCCCTATGGGAATGAAAAACAGGTAGTAAAAGTCCCTCAGAGAGTGTTTTTCAGGAAGTCGCGCTTTTATGTCAAGCGCGTGAAGCACCACGATGACAAAGCCGGCAATTGCAAGGAAGAATATCAGGAAATAATATGTGTGGGTCCAGAAGAAGGATGCGTTTCCCGTCAGGTCGAGAGCTGCCAGCCCGAGGAAAACAGCGAGCGCTATCAAAAAGCTCTTTACGAGTGCTTCGCGCCCCGATTTGGTGGCTTTTTTCACCGCCATCCCCCTGCGTGCCTGTTGATAATGGGTTATTTATTTTTTGTGAAAGCTCACCGTGAGAAGCAGCCCGCTGATAATGTTCAGGAAGCCTGCAGTCAGGGCTGTTCCCGCAATTCCGATTGCGGGAAGCAGGAGGGTCGCGGCGAGCAATGATCCCGCTGCAGAGCCGACAAGGTCTGCCGAGTATGTTTCTGCAGCCGCATGTCCTGCTTTTGTTTCCTGCTCGCGAAGGGTTGCTATGAGGGAGAACTCAAAGCCCATGATGAATGCCAGCACGAAGGAGAGGGCTGAAAAGTAGAGGTGAATCAGAATCCCCGAGTCCAGCGAATAAGCACGCCTTGAGAAGAAGGGGAGCGCAAGCATTGAGAATGCGATGAGCATTTCGAGAACGACAATTGCGCTGTTTCTTTTTTTCCTGACTTTCTGGCACGCGGCTCCGGCTGCGAGCCCGAGCATGAACACGGAAACGAGAAGCCCTGTCATCTTGTAAAGTTCGCCGTAAACTGCCTGGTAAGCAACAAGTATTATGAGTTCTCCTGTGCTTCCTGCAAATCCGCTTGTGAACAGCGCGAATGATTTCGGGTTGAGTGTTTTCAGGTAGAGCAAAAGAGCCACTGCCATAATGAAGAGGTAGAGTGAGTAGTTCTCCTGGAAGTGGGAGAGCCAGTACTTGAGCGCGTGCTCAAACGCTACGGGTTTGAAATCGCTGTTGACTGGCGATTTTTCCATTCCGTTTGTTATTGCCTGCTGAAGATGGCTTTTTCTTTCGCTGCTCAACTCCGAGTCAATGAATTCCGGAATGAAGTACTGGTTTTCTCCTGCAATGGAAGCGTTTCTGAGAAGCCCCGGAATGTTGCCGTTCAGCTGCCCGTCGGAAGCGAGGAAGTAAACCCTTCTGCCCGGAAGCGCAATCACGTTTTGAAACACTGCTGAGAGCGTTTTGTATGTTGCGCCGAGAAACTCTTCCGCTTCACTGCTGTAGTAGTTTGCTGATGGAATAGTGGGGACCGAGAGAACGCCTCTTGGAGAAAGGACGCGTTTGGTTTCCGCGAAGAACTCTTTTGTGAAGTACCTGTTCAGGGCGATGCTTGAAGGAACGGGGAAGTCAAGGAGAACAACGTCGTACTTCTGCTTGTGTTTCTTCACGAACCTTCTCGGGTCGTCAATGACGACGTTCTGTTCCGACAATGAGAAGCCGGGCATGAACAGGCGTGCAGCTTTTATTATGCTCCTGTCATGCTCCAGATAGTCAATCTGCTCAACATCGTGATACTTTCTGACTTCTGATGCCGTTCCCTTTCCCGCTCCTCCCAGGAGGAGGACTCTCTTCGCAGATGGTCTTTGAAGCATTGCGTAATGCGCTGTTTCTTCCCTGTCTTCTACGCCGGGGCTGTAGAAGAGGGGGATTCTGTTTTCGTACACGGTTGTTTGCGAGGACCTTTTCGCAACTGCTATTCTCCCGTAGGGGCTTTCCTCCTGAAGGACAAGCTTCTGTTTCGGGAACAGCTGCTTTGACGTCTGGAGATACGGGTTGATGATAAAGAGCAGAACGAAAAGAGCTGCCAGCGCAATGTGAGATAGCTTGAGTTTGCCGGCAACGAGGTATGAAGAGATTGCAAGAGCGATTCCGAGGATGGCTGATGTCTGAAGCGGCTTGAATAACTCAAGAAGAAGGAATGTAAACAGGATTCCCCCGAGAACAGAGCCGATTGTGTCGGCAAGGTATGTTCTGGAAACAGCATGCTTTCCCGCTCCTTTTTTCCATTCTCTGCTGATGAGCGTGAACAGCATTCCTGAAATCAGGCAGTAGGGAAGAAGCACAAGAATGCTTGCGAGAAGCACAAAGACGGGGCTTGCCATTGCTCCGGATGGAAGCATTAACGGCAATAACATTCTGGCAGTCATGATTGCGGCTGCCGGCGTCACTGACAATGCAAGAAGCAGGTAAGAGGCAATGCCTGCTTTTTTTGGTTTTTTCCCGAGATGAGAGCCGAATGCCGTAATCAGAAGCCAGTTCCCGAGAATAATCCCAATGACAAGCTCGTTGCCCTGAAATATGTTCAGGAACTCCCTGATGAGAAGTATTTGCGTTATGATGCTTGCAGTTCCGACTGCAAGAGCAGCCATGAAGAGTTTTCCGCCTTCGCCTTTGAAGTAAGGCCGTTGCATGTTTTTTAATGAAAAAAGGCAACTAATAAATCTTGTGAAGAACGCCGGCATTGATTATGAGTTCGTGGCAAAGGGCAAACCTTAAATAGTTCTTCGCTCAGCAACAGATTAACACAAAAAGAGGTGTTTGGCATATGCACACTCCTGATGGTTTTATCACAAGCTGGGTTTGCGTGGCAA
Source organism: Candidatus Woesearchaeota archaeon (assembly GCA_003695045.1). Lineage (GTDB taxonomy): Archaea > Nanobdellota > Nanobdellia > Woesearchaeales > J091 > J091. Next base: position 2,937 of record RFJB01000022.1, read on the forward strand.
TGATTCTCTTTTCTCTCGGCTTCCTCGCAAGGGCAGTTGCTGTTGTGAGAAAGTCAATGACGAAAAAGAAAATGCTTGAGATGTCTGCTGCTGCATCAGTCATTTTCGCTCTTCAGATGCTGAACTTCCCTGTTACTAACGGCACTTCAGGGCATTTCATCGGCGCTGCTTTCTCGGCGTTCCTCTTTGGTCCTGAAGCAGCTCTCATTGTTCTTGCTTCAGTCATAGTTGTCCAGTCCCTTGTTTACGGCGACGGCGGGATTCTCGCTATCGGGGTGAACACTTTCAACATGGCTGTTGTCGGAGTTTATGCCGCGCATTACGCAAGAAAGGCGGGCATCTTTGCCGGCTCGGTTGCAAGCGTTATTGCATCAGCCTTGAGTGCTGCGTTTTTCATCGGAATAAGCGGCACGATAAAGCTCTCCCTTGTTGTGCCTGCAATGTTGAAAGCTCACATTCCCATCGCGTTGGGAGAAGCGCTCATCACAGTGGCTGCAGTCCCGCTGTGGAATGCTCTCATGAAAAGCAATCCTGATTTGCTGTCTTCTGCAAAGAAGGCGGTTCTTTTTTCCCTCGCGCTCTGCTCCTTCCTCCTCATTGTGTTTGTTCCTGTTGCGTCTTCAAGCCCCGACGGCTTGGAGTCAGTTGCAATGCAACTTGGATTTTTTGAGAAGGCAGTCAGCATTTCCCCGAGCCCTCTTGCTGGCTACACCTTCATGGGAGCTGCCTCAACCATCGCGGTTGTTGCGAGCGGGCTTGTCGGCGTGCTTCTCTCGTTCGGGCTTTCCTACAGCATGTCGATAGGCAGGGTTAAACAATAATTTTATATAGTAAAGTTCCGCGCCGTGTTGATTTGGTGGTTATATGGGCAGCAGGAAGAGCTCTGACAGCAAGTATTTTCTTTACGGTTCTCTAATAATCATAATTGCAGTTGCTGCATATGCGCTCATACCGAGAAACTCTGGACCCGGCAAGTTTGACGACCTTGCAAAGTGCCTTTCCGAGAAGGGCACGGTCATGTACGGCACTGAGTGGTGTCCGCACTGTAAGGAGCAGAAGAAGATGTTCGGAAGTTCTTTTCAGTATGTCAATTATGTCGACTGCGACAGGCAGAGGGAAGCCTGCCTTAGGGAGGGAGTCAATGGTTATCCGACGTGGAAGTTTGCTGACGGCTCAACGGCAGAAGGTACAACTTCACTTTACACTCTTGCCCAAAGGTCTGGTTGCACGCTTTCTTCTTAATTCTTCTTTCATTAGAATTGCGTAACCGTATTCCGCGTGGCTCCACGACAGTGGAAGGGCAAAATTTATGAAGCCTCGCCTTGCTTCTTTTCTCAAATTCTTCCTTGTTTTCTGATATGCATTTCTCATGTTTATCAGCTCTTCAACCACGCAGTCAAAGTCGTAGTTGTCAACCATTATGCTCGGGTCAAATTCCTTCTGAAAGTCGAGCCCTGATTTCCATTCGTCCCTCATAAAGTCCGTGAAGCGCTGCGGCGTCGTAATGTGTTCAGGAATGTATCCCTTGCTTGACTTGTACCTGTCAATCTCTCTGAGTATTTTGTTTGCCTTTATCATCCTGCCGTTGGCAAGGTAATACTGCGCAATGATTGCGGAGTACTGCATCCAGGGTCCTGAGCCTGCATGAGAGTGCCTCGCGAGGTCGCGAACATTGGGAAGGTACCGCTGGTAAAGTCCCAGTTCAGGATCCCACAGTTTTTTCTCCGCATACCGAACAGCGTTCACAAGAGCTCTGCTTTTTGTGTCATACTCAAAGTAGTAGGGGCTCGCAAGAGTTACATCAGCCCGGAAGTCAATCTTTCCGTTGAAGTGAATGCGGGCAACATAACGCTTGTTGCGGATAAACTGCCTGAGGTTTTCTGAGAAGGAATTCATGAAGTCCTGCACGGGTCTGCATGCTGTCTTCGCCCTGTAAAGCTCCCCTACCTGAACGAGGTTTTTCAGAGCCTTGTAGTATGCCATGTTCGTCCAGAGAGTGTATCCTGTTTCAAGAGATGATTCATGACATGATGTCGTGCTTCTGAACAAACCTGTGCTCTCATCATATATGTTCTCTCTGGCAAATTCAAAGCCCTTCAACATTGCCTCAACATACTTCTTCTTTTGTAGCCGCCTGCCAAGATGCTTTCTGGCAATAAGATAGTCGCCCAGCAGAATTATGCCGTGCGCAGTGTTGTCTTCCTGCTTGTAAAGTGAGCGTTCTTTGCCGTATTCGTTGTACTTTTGACCCCACCTTCCTTCCTTGGACTGAACGCTTCTTGTGAATTTGGCTATGCCCCTCAGAATTTCGTAGGCTTTTTCCACGAAAAGCCCTCTCTCGATGAGAGCCTTGAGAAATCTTGCTACAGCCATTGCATCCCTTACATAGAATGAGGGATACCTGCTCTGCTTGTAAGTGGCGAGAATTATCTTTCCCCTTCTCGTGTCGTAGACATGGCGGGCGATGATGTTCAGGTGGAAAGAGAGTTCTTTCATAAGAGGATCAGTGCGCTTCTTCAGATTCTTATTTCGGGAAGTCATGTTGCTCCTCCTGTGTTTTTCTTAAACAAACAATATCATATATAAATTTCATTCAGCAGATTCTTGACTTTGGAAACAAAAAGAGCCGCCTTAATTCTTAACTGTTCAGCATCACTGTTTGAAAA
>RFJB01000003.1 GCA_003695045.1 Candidatus Woesearchaeota archaeon
AGAGAAGCCCTTGAAGCAATCTCCGACATGATTGAAGAGAAAGGATGGGGCAAAAGAACGGTAAACTACAAGCTGAGGGACTGGCTCATCAGCAGGCAGAGATACTGGGGTACTCCAATTCCGATAATATACTGCGACAAGTGCGGAATTGTTCCCGTCCCTGAAGACGAGCTGCCGGTTGTTCTTCCTGAAGATGTTGTCTTCGGAACCGGAGGCAACCCTCTCTCAACATCCGAGAGTTTCGTGAACACTTCCTGTCCAAAATGCAACGGACCTGCAAAGCGCGAAACAGACACCATGGACACGTTCGTTGACAGCTCATGGTACTTCCTGAGGTATGCTTCTCCAAAAGAAGAGAAAAAGATGTTCAACGAGGAAGCGGACTACTGGATGCCTGTTGACCAGTACATTGGCGGAATAGAGCACGCAGTTCTTCACCTCATGTATGCGCGGTTCATCCAGAAGGTGCTTCGCGACCTGGGGATGACAAAGTACGGAGAGCCGTTTGAGAGATTGCTCACGCAGGGAATGGTAATCAAAGACGGCGCAAAGATGTCAAAGTCGCTCGGCAATGTTGTAGATCCTGACGAGATAATCCAGAAGTACGGCTCAGACACTGCACGCCTTTTCATTCTTTTCGCAGCACTTCCTGAAAAGGAGCTTGACTGGTCTGACCAGGGTGTGAATGGGAGCTACAGGTTCCTGCAGAAGTTTTACTCTCTAACAGAACATGAACTCTCTTCGCCTGATGAAACACTGCCGCAGGATCTTTCCATGAAAGAGAGATATCTCCTGAGCATAACTAACAGGGCAATAAGGGATGTTGCCGAGCTTATCGACAGGTACAGGTTCAGCACAGCCATAACCGAGATAATGGAGGTTGTGAATTCTGTCGCAAGGAACATTGAAAATGTAAAGCCGGCTGTAAGAAGATACATCGTAGAGCGCCTTGCCCTGATGCTCGCTCCGTTTACACCCCACATATGCGAAGAAATCTGGGAAAAACTGGGTCATAGTTCTTTCATCTCTCTCGCGAGATGGCCCGAAGCTGAAGAAGCCCTTATTGATGAGAAGGTCGAAGCTGCGGAGCGCCTCATCCAGCAGACAAGGTCTGACATTGCAACGGTAAAAGACCTGCTCAATCTGGAGAAGATATCAAAGATTTCCATCATCATAGCAGACGAATGGAAGCATGTTTTTGCAGAAAAATTCAAAGAAATAAGCAGTGACACGCGGAACGGTTCAGAGATAATAAAACAGCTTATGGCGGAAGATACTTTAAGAAAGCACGGCAGAGAGGTCGCTTCTCTTGTTCCGAAGTTGTTGAAGGACCCCTCAAAGGTTCCTCTCCAGGTGGTCGGCACAAAAACAGAGAAAGAAGTGCTTGAGGAGGCCCGACCAGATCTGGAGAAGGAGTTCTCATGCGTTGTGGAAATAATCTCTGAGGGAGATTCTTCGCATCAAAAAGCCAGGCAGGCAATGCCGGGAAAGCCCGCCATAGTTATTGAATGAGTTCATTTTCCGTTTTTTCTTACAAGTTCATAAAGAACTTCATGGGCTTTCATAAGGTACTGCTCTTTGAACAGCATAAGAATCTCAGGCATGCAGCTCATAAACTCTTCAAGGTTTATTCCCCTTGCTGCAAGCTCAGCGGAGATTGCAGCAACTATGCCGGGAGTTTCCCAGCTTTTCTCGTCAAGCTCAAGATTTATCTCTGCAAGACCCCTTTCAACCCTTTTTATCTTGGACGGAGGGAATATTTTCTTTACTTTGTCAAGGTTTTTTTCATCAATGACTATCAGAATTGCCTTGTTTGCCTGAACTATTCTCAAAACTTCTGACCTGGAAATCTTTACCAGAGCGAAGACCTTGGGCAGAAGCCGCTCGGTGTCAGGGTCTTTCTCAAGAAGGATGCCCGCTATGCCGCTTTTTGACGAGATTGTCGTTCCCTTCAGGGTTTTTATTGCCGCGCTGATGGTGTTGGGGGCTCTTTCTTCCGGCCTGTATCTTCTTACCGCGCTGATTACGGCATTCAGGGATGCCGGTTCTTCAATCTGCTCAAGAATGTACTTGGCTAATGCTCTGCTGTTTATGACCCCTCTTGCAATGTCGGTTCTCAAGCTGGGGTCAGCGTCAATCAGGCGCCAGACCTTTTGCGTCAAATTAGTCATATTTGACTAATATTTTTCAATCGCTTATTAAATGTTTCCATTTTGTCACAATCTTTTTAAGTAAACGGCTTTCATACCGCCAGAAATTTTACGGTGGCAGAATGACCTACAACAAGAGCAAGGCATCACTTATGGAACAAATCATTCTGCTAGTCCTGATTATCCTGTAATCCCGCCGCTCTCTGTGCAATTCTGAGCGGCCGCCAAAAGCAAAAGGAGATGGAGTAATATGCAAGCCGAAGGCCAGCATCAGCAGATGCATCCTGCACTCTCCATGCTCATGCAGGAACTGGACAGCGTGGAAATGCCTGAGGACAACTCTTACTTTGATGTTTACAAGGAACTCCTTTCTTCTGAGATGGATTCTCTCCGCAGATTCAATCTTGACTCTCCGTGGGGAGGGGAAAAACTGGTGGAGTTGGAACGCGCTGTTCAAACATTGTCTGAAAGAGTCGGAAAAAATCCGCAAATGTCTGAAGAAGATATTGCAGAAGAATTCGTCGCCAGAGACCCTGCTGAAAATTATCCCAGCAAGTATGCTCTTGCAACCCTGACTGTGACAGAGCTTGCTAACGAACTTTTTCCATTCTATGGCGCTACCCCTTCCAAAGACGCCATGTTCCGGACAATGGCCAAAACAAGGGATGTGCTTCTTCCATACCTTTTTGAAAAGTCAAACGTCTCAGAGGAAAAAACCCTGCTTAGAAAGTATGTCGAGTCGATATTCCGGATTGAAGATTATGTCAAGTCAGGATACCTCAACTATATGGTCTCAGTAGCGCTCTCCAAGGCGGACAAACACATCTACTCTTCATATTCTGATGAGGAAACTCTCCGGAGAATGCACAATGTCTACGACGCCCTAATCGACTTTCAGAAAAGGATTGAGTCGTCGGAAATAAAGGATTCCGTAAAAGCTCTTGCGGTAGGTGGCTCTTTCGGACGTCTTCTTAAAAGAGGTTATGACCCTGATTCTGCGATTGAGTCGAAGGACAATCTCATGGGATTTGACAGCCACTCAGACCTTGATCTGATAATCTTCACAGAATCAATGTTTCCCGAACAGTTCGTTTCAGACCAGAAAACAGTCAATCTGCTGAGATCGATGGCAAAGGAAGTGGGATATGCGCATGACGTCGACGTCTGCGAGGGCGGCCGGCTTCCCTCAATAGGTCTTGACGAGGAAGGAATATGGAGCTATACGAACCCTCATGCTTTGCTGCGCTACCTTGATGAGGGCTGGACATTAAACCCCCTGTCTCTGGTTTATACAAATGTTCATTACGGAAAAGTTCTGAGCGGAGAGGATTGGTTTGAGGAAAAAATAGCGCCCATACTCAACCTTTACTCTAAGTTGGTTATTCCCAAGGCAGAAGAATACTTTGCAAGGATAACGAGATAAAATCAGTTAGAGGTGGTTATGTAATGGAATCTGTTGAACCAACAAAACAAAGTGAAAATCTGGACTATGTGCTGAATAATGAATTCAATGCGAGCGATTCTCTCAAAGAGTCATATGACTCGCTTGAATCATCGGCGTTGAAGGCATCTGTATCAATGAATGGCGTTGATCCCTACTCTTCAGTTCGACTTCAGGCATTCAGGCGCCTTTCTGAGGCACCATTGTTCTTCGATGACCCTCAGTTGCAGGAGAGGTATTCTCGCGCGGTCTCGGAACTTCTTCTTGAAGCAGCAGATTTCTATTCAACCCTGGGAAGTGCCGGACTGATGTCCAACAATTACGACGCTAAAACAGGAATGCCTGTAAACGGAAATGAGTTTCTGGCTCAGGCAAAAGAAAAATCAGACCTTGAGAGGAAGAATCTTGCAGCGAAGCTGCTCTCCTTTTCCGAGGAAGTATGGGCTTCTTATGAGGACTCCTCTGAAATAACCGCTCTGGAGGAATCTTATGACCCTAACATGGAACTCGGACCTCTGGTCGCGGATTTCATCGAACTCAACACCCTCATAGAACAGGCAATGGCATCCCCCGAATACGAGGTTGCTGTATCGGCTTATCTTGCAGCAAGGGCTCTTGACAGCTCTCTGAATGTCGCAACCTCAACCAGCAGGGGATATGAATCTCTTTTTACAGTCGCAATGCGGGACCCGGACTACAACGAGGTTCTGCGGTTCCTGACAACTGAATTCCGACTGCACGGAAATGAACTGTCACCTCTGACATCGCCGGGAGGTTCAAGAGCCGGTCAGAGAATCTACAGGAACAACTGGTAATCTTTTTATATTCTTCTTTGTTTTTCATCCTGCATGAAGCGCGTGTTAGTTGTGCATATGAGCTATCATACTCCTGCCCACAGGAGGACGCTCCGCACGGTAAGGGAAGTTCTGAAGAAAAAGGGTATTGAATACTGCTTCGTTCACAGGGCGAGAATAAACCCGGACCATGTCAGGGGCTGCGACCTGATTATTGTGATTGGCGGCGACGGAACCTTTCTCAGGACATCGCACTTTGTAGAAGGCAAGACGCCTCTGCTGGGCGTGAATTCAGACCCTTCAAAAAAGGAGGGTTTCTTCCTAAGAACATACGCTGAAACGTTTCAAAAACGCCTTGAAAAAATTCTCGCGGGAAAAGAGAAACCAACGAAGCTTGCAAGGGTCAAAGCATTCATTGACAACAAACGCGTTGAAGAGCTGGCACTGAACGAGTTCTTTTTTGGAGCCCGAAAATCCTACAGAATGGCACTGTACAGGATAAAAGTCGGGAACAAAGAAGAACAGCACAAAAGCTCGGGAGTCATAGTTGCTGCTCCCGCAGGGAGCCATGCATGGGCATTGTCTGCAGGCGGAAAAAGAGTGCCTCTTACATCAGGAAGAACACAGTATCTTGTAAGGGAACTCTACCGCGGCAAACTCACAGGCCACGAAATAAAACACGGTTTTCTGAAA
>RFJB01000023.1 GCA_003695045.1 Candidatus Woesearchaeota archaeon
GCCTTGAGCTTTTTTGCCGCATCGCTCGGCTTCATGTCGCCCTGCCTGATGACTGCCGTGTCTGAGCAGTGGGCTTTCACCGCAGAAGGGGGACCGCACATGAAGAGCCGGTCGCCTTCCGGCTTCAGCTCGAGGATGCCCGCTGCCAGCTCTATCATCGGCTGGTGGTAGGTGGTCTTGCCCCGTATCATAAAAGCCCCCTTCGGCATGAACTCGCCCGCGTTCGTTTCCTTCGTGACCTGCTCCGGCTTCACATGGAACACCTTCAATGTTCCCAGGCCGAGCTTCCAAGCTCTCGAGAAGGAGGCGGTTGCCTGGGCCGCTTCTTCCAGGGTTGCATCCCCAATTGCTTCCGGCTCCGGCTCCTTTTCCGTTATTTTGCCGTCTTCCAGTCTTATTCCTGCCTTTATCACGAAAAAGGGGCTGCCGGCCATATCAGTATGAAACACAATGTCATTGCTGTCCGTATGCTTCTTGATTACAATCTCGTTTGTGGTTGCATCCCTTCCGCCTATGACAAGAAATCCCTCTGAACTGAAAAACCACCTGAACTTTTCAAACCACCTCTTCTTTCTCTTTGCCCTCTCCTTCAGCCTTTTCAATTCTTCCTGCTTCTCAATCTCTTTCTCGCTCTGCCTCCTGAGCTTTTCGAGCTTTTCCTCCATCTTTTTGATGGCTTCTTTTGCTCCCTCCGCCTTTGCTTTCAGCTTCTTCGCCCTGTCAAAATACCTTGAGGCGTTCTCCTCCAGCGAGAGCTCGTAGTCAAGAACTATTTCTTTAGGTGTTTCATTAGATGTCTTATCAGGCATTTCCTAAACCTTCTGTTCAATCCTATTCAAGGGGCACGCCGCTCCACAGGGTCCAGTCGTTTGAGGGAGCGTAGCTTCCAAAGATGAAATAGGGCGGGTAGCTCCTTCCAAAGTAGGATCCCTGAATGTTGGTCCATGACTGCGCGCTCGGAGCGCCCATCCTGACAGGGCCTCCTGCAGTGCCGTAGATGTTGTGCCCCAGGTGCCTCCACGTTTTCATAACACCCCAGAAGTCGCCCTGGTCGGTTGATGCGTCGGCGCCGGGCTCGACCGTTATTGCCTTGTCATAGCCGTACTTCTTGAGGATGCTGATGACCTCCCTGATTGGCGCGTTTCCCTGGCCGGGGGCAAGATGCTCGTCCTGATAGCCGTAATTGTCCACCAGATGGACGTTTCCAATAAGGCCGTTCTTCGCAAGGTCTTCGACCTGCTCAAGATACCATTTCTTGAACGCCTTCTCGTTCTCCTCCGGGCTCTTCCTCGGGTCGGGCTGGAAGTACTTTCTCCACATGTTCAGGTGCCCGGTGTCGAGCGTTACCTTGATATGCCTCTCAGCGAGCTTTTCCGCCTCCTTCCTGCTGATCCCCTTCTGATAGTAAGGGTTCAGCCCGGGCTTCCATGTTCCGGGCTTTCCGTCAGGCGGCTTGAAGTAGTCGCCGTCCGATTCCATCCAGGGCAGTTTCTTCTTGGTAAGCATGTCCGCAAACGTCTTTCTTACTTCCTTCACAAGCCACTTGAGCTCCTGGGGGTGACCCGCGAACCTTTCGGGGAAAATGTTCTCAAGGTTGAGGACAAGAGGGTTCTTCGGGTCCTTTGTGAGGCGGTATGCATCATATGCTGCTTCCGCATAGCCCCTGACGCCGTGCTCTTTCAGGAATTTCTCCGGAGTAGTGAGATGCCTCATGGTCTCCATCGCGTCGTGCGCCTGCATTTCCTGCGAGGTTGATGCCTCCTGCTCGAACTCAAGGCGGGCGTTGAGCTCCTTTATGCGCTGGTCTATCAGTTCAGTGGGCATCTTCAGTTCAGGAGCTAAGAGGTCTCCCGCGTATCTCATCAAGTCGGTGTCCTGCTTCAGCAGCTTCCACTTTTCCTTGTCGTCAATGCCCATCTCTTTCTTGCGCCAGTATTCTTTCAGTTCTTCAAGCTTCTTCTTTGCCTTTAGAACCTTGTCTATGTCTTCAGCATACTGCAGCGCCCAGCCCCTGCTGTGGGTTGCCTGCGTCTCAAGAGTTGACTTGAGGAACATCTCCCTGCCGGTCATTCTTTCCTTGAAGGTGGGTTCGCGGCCCATTATTTTCTTGAAGTACTGATTGTACTCCTGGGCTTCCCTCTCGAAGTCGTCGTGGTGGACATACCTTACTTTGAAGCGCCCTGTTTCGGGGTCATACTCCGGAACTCTTCCCCCTGAAAGCTTGTCCGTCTGGAATGTCTGGAATCTTATGTTGAAAGGATCTTCGACAAGGTTGCCGTCGTAGTCGATGTAGTCGCCCGGCCTGACTATGTTCCCGTTCTTGTCCCTGTAGGGTTTTTTCTCCTTGCTTCTCAGCCAGACGGGCTGCGCCACAAGCCGGTCGCCCTGGACTGTCTGCATTACCTGCCCTGTCCTGTCGTCAAGAAGCTGGAATGAGAAGTCGGCCGCTTCAGTCGTGCGCTGCCTGAACATGAGGCGTCCGGTTTTCGGGTCTCTCGCGTAGTTCTTTCTGAGAGTTCCGTCCTCGTTCATTATCTGGCCGTCGGGGTATATGTGCGTCAGCGGCCTCTCGAACTCTCCTGTGTGGACGACAACGCTTCCTCCTCCTGCAACATCTGCCGCGAACTGTATGGCTCTTGTTATGTCTGTTCTTGCCTGCTGCCATCTCGTGTTTGAGAAGTTTCCTGCCTGGTCCTGGCCGGTCATTCCCATTATGTTGTATGCAGCGTGAGTCGTGAACTTTACCTCGTTTGCCTTCGCAAGCTCTTTCAACGCCTGCCTTGCTTCCCTGCCCCACATGCCGGGCGTTTGGGCGTTCCTGTTTCCGGAGAAAGCGCCCGGGAATCCTATCTCTATGTTGCCTATGCCCTGCCTTATCTTTGCGGCGACACCCTCAACATTTCCTGCCGCTATTCCCAGGGGAACAGACATTCCAATATCGCTTATCTTGACGCCCTCGTGCGGCTCGTTCAGCTCCCAGTCCTCCGGCGTAAGTTCGCTGTCCGGAATGCCGAGGGGCGCGGTGGGCGCGAATTCGCCTTCCCTGTCCTTGAAGTATCCTTCCCCGAATCTCATTTTTCAGCCCGTGCGTTTCTTTTCCACTTTCTTTGTTTCTTTTAATTTGTTAATCTGTCGCCTCAACCCATTGTGTATTTCTTTATCTGCTCCAGCAGGCCCATTGAAGCGGTGAGCTTCTCAGCGACCTCCTTTGACGGGTTGATGTACTTGAATGCTGAGATTGTGCCTTCAATCTTTGCTACTTCCTGCTTCTGTTCCTCATTGAGGGTTCTGTAATTCACGAATGCCTGCAGTGTTTCAAGGTCCTTTTCAAGCCGGTACTGTATGCCTGTGCTGTCCGCGACAATCATGCCTGTTCTTTCTTCCAGGTTTTTGTCTTCTTCCTGTTCCTGCCCGAAGAGCTGCTCAAGGTTTACCGGCTCCTGCTCGGGAACAGCAACCCCTTCAAGCTTTCTCTTTCTTTCAAGTTCCTTTATCTGCTCCTTTTCCAGTTTGGCTGCTTCCCTGAGTTCTTCTTCAACCTGCTTTTCAAATTCCTTAAGGAGCCGGAGGCGTTCCTCCGGGTCGTCAATTTTTTTTATTTCCTCGAGCGTGAGCTTCATCGGGATCAGCCCCAATGCATCATGCCGTGGGCTTTCTTGTATTCCTTGTATGTCTGCCATATGTCGCGCTTCGCGACGGAGCCAGCAAGCTTCCGCTCTTTGGATATTATGAACGCGAGCTTTCTGTCTTTTTTGGGACCTTTGGCTGATTTTCCTCCGAGGGCTCCGAAGAGTTCTATGAAACCCTTGAATACCGATGTGAAAGGGTCTGCTGCAGACGGCAGTTTTACTTCCTTCTTCTCCGGCTTTTTCGGGATGTATGCTTCTTCGCCCGCTTCTGCAAGGTAGCGTTCAAGTTCTTCTCCCAGGGCTTCCATTGCCGCTTTCACGCTTCCGTCTATTACTTCAAGCAGTTCCATCTCTTCCCTTGCCTTGAGTTTCATGTAGTTCTCTATTTCCTCCTTCGTCCAGGCGTATGCCCTCAGTGTCACCTCAACCCTGCCTACATGGATGGGCCCCTTCTGGTAGCCCTCCTGCTGGTAGTTCATTGACGGGGTGGTCCTGTAAAAGAAGTGCGCCAGCACAACAGAGTAGACGTGCTCGTTGGTGTACGGCTCTGAATCAAGCGGCATGTCTGTCGGCAGTTTTTTCGCCATCACTTCAAGTTCTATGAGGCTGCTTTCAAACGCAGTCACGAGGTCGGGAGACCTGTCGTTCGTGCTTTGCAGCATGAGTTTTCTCACGTTTCGCAGGTAGGGTTTCACCCAGGTCATGTACATCTTGATTATCTCGTAATGCTGTTTGAGGTATTTCAGCGTGAATTTCCTCTTTGTTTTCAGCTCCGCGAATGTTGCCTCCTTCCATTCAAGGTATGCCCTGAGTTTTCTCTTGAGGACTTCCCTTACTTTGCGGTTGAAGTCAAGCCGGTCAACCATCTCGTCGACTTCTTTCGCTGATTTTGGATGTGTGGAGAAGAAGAGGTCGGGCAGCACGGTGAATGCAAGTTCTCGGGCCATTCCATAGACGGACGCAGGGTTTTTAGAGCCCTGCTCCACGAGGTCTATCCATATGCCTTTCAGGGTTATTTCCGCGCTTTCGGAGCTTCTTGAGTTGGAGTAGCTGTCTTCATAGTAGCTTAGGCGCTCGTCTATTATTCTCAGTTCTCTGACAAGCTGGAACAGTTCCTTGACCATCTTGCCGATTGTTGCGAGAAACTGGGATGCCTTTTCCTGGTTTATTCCTATGCGCTGCCACGCAGAGCCGAAGAATGCGGAATGCTCCGATGCGCTGAAAAGGTCTGTCAGCTTTTGCACGTCAACAAAGCCCCTGTCCTGCCTTATGAACTGGAGGCACCAGTAGTAAGTTTCTTCCACGCTCAGGTTGGGCGCTTCAAGAACCAGCCGGTACCTGCGGACGGGCTTCGGAAAGTTTGTTGTTCCGTAAACTGACATGCCCTGGGCTTCGGAGCTTTTTCCGAGTTCTATTTTCTCCTCTTCAAACCCGAAGTCCTTGACGCTTACCATCTTTTTTCCTTTCTTTTTCTTTGCGTTTCCGGTTTAAAAACCTTTTCCGCTTTTCAGACCTCAAACTACCTCGGTTTAGTATACATATTTGTATATCTTTATATTCTTTTCTGTTTTAAGGGGTTGGTTTGTTGTGTCCGCTCTCCTTCTTATGGCCGCTCTTGCGGTCAGCGCGCTTTATTTTGCGCTTCAGCCCCTCAAGGGGCTTCTTTCTCGCGAGAGCGAAAGTGTTCCCCACAGAAAAAACAAGAACGCTGTCTGTCAGCGAGGCAACAATGGAAGGAATCTCCCTTATCTCCGCCTTGGAATGAATGCCTACAAACGCCTTAAGCATCTTTATCTTGACAATCTCCCGCGTGCGGAGCTGTTTTCTTATCTCCTGGACCTGGCTGTCGCTAAGCCCGGACTTGCCTATTCTCACAGTCGGTTCCAGTGTTTTCGCCTTCCGCCGCAGCAGAATGCGTCTCGCCTCGTTCATGTCTTATGAGTGGGCGCCGGTGTGTTTTAAAGATATCGGATGAAAATGTTTTTATAGAACGCTTCCCGAATTCAGCGCATGATAAAGGGCTTTGGCAGCACGGAGCCGGACGCCGAAAAAGCGTTGTTCATAGCGCCCAACGCGACGCTTGTGGGCGATGTGTCCCTTGGGGAGGGCTCCTCCGTGTGGTACAACGCGGTTCTCAGGGCTGACGAGAACAAGATTATTGTCGGCAGGAACTCAAACATCCAGGACAACAGCACGATTCATGTCACCCGTGAAAAGCCGTGCACGGTGGGAGACAACGTCTCAGTGGGGCACAACGCTGTTCTGCATGCATGCACAGTGGAGGATGAGTGCATAATAGGAATGAATGCCACAGTCCTCACAGGCGCGGTAATAGGAAGGGGCTCAATCGTGGCAGCCGGCAGCGTAGTCAGGGAAGGAACCATTGTCCCGGAAATGTCCCTTGTCGCGGGCGTGCCGGCGCAGGTGAAGAAATCCCTCGGAAAGAAAGAGCTGGCAATGATACGGGAGAACTCGCAGGAATACGTCCGCCTTGCGAAGCAGCATTCTGAGCAGTTCATTTAATAGACTTCCGTTTGTGATTGTTTTGTTGTTGTTCTGCTGTTGAAGAGAGGGTAGGGGTGTCTGCCAGAGTTGACATGCAGCTTCTGTTTCTGCCCCCTGCTGTGCAGTACTCGGCAACAAATAAAAAAGAAACCACAGAAGAGGGGCTTATGAGAGCGCTTCTTTTCAGTTCCCCCACATGCCCGATGTGCCCGAAAGCAGAGAGGGTTGCGAGAAAGGTGTTTCCCAACTATGCTTCTCACGGCCTTTCTTACGAGAAATACCGCGTGAACAAAGGACCGGGAAAAGAGTTCGCCGCGAAGTATTACATCATGGGAACGCCCACAATACTCTTTCTTGACGAGGAAGGCAACGAGGTAAAGCGCATTGTCGGAGCTCCCTCTCTGGAGTCGCTCACAAAAACCGTTGAGAAGCTTCTGGGGCTCAGGAAGGAATCAGGATTCCTCTCCAGATTGTTCGGCAGGTAACACTTATTAATCTCCTTTTCCATTATTTCTCCATGCGGATAAATGCCGGCAAACTCGGGAAGATTCCGAGGCATCAGTGGGAACATTTACTCTTTTCCAACAGGGGCGCCTTTGAAAGGTTTCCCAGGACAAAATACCTGTCAAGAGTTCTCGGCCCCACTCTTACTCCAAAAGGCACAATAACCGGGGATGACGGGGGCATGGAGAGCTGGGTCATTGAATCTCTTCTTCCGCAGCGGCCTGCCGACTATTCTTTTTATCAGCAGTTGAAGAAACATGACAGGACAGCTGCCACGGAATACGCATTCGTTGTGACGGGCATTTATGACATCTGGCGAAAGGATGTGAGATGGCTCCTTCTCGTTCTCCACTACCTGAAGAAAGAGGAAGAGGCGTTGCTTCGGGAGAAGGGGCTTTTGCTGAAGGAGGAAAAAAGGATTCTTTCCGAAACAGAGAAGATAAGCGCAAAGGTAAGAATTCCCGAATCTATGAGAAAGCATCTTCCCCAGTATTTTCCGCACCTCAGGACGGACTTCTCCAGCTTTGATGAGATGCTCTCCGCAATTGAGAGCGAAGTGAAGAAGATTGACAGCGAGGCGAAGTTTCTGGAGGACTATCTCTCCAACCTGAAGAAAAAGATCCCGATCCTTTTCAAGGATCTTGTTCTTGAATGAAAGGGGGCAGGTCTCCGAAAGGTATAAATACATGCTTTGAACAAGTCCTGCGCAATGGAACACGCAGAATTTTCAGGGGACGATTTCTTTTACGACGGCCAGCTTGCAGAGTTCAACGAGATTGCTGCGAAGCACCTCCGCTCTCTGGGAGTGCGGCTGCGCGTTTACCAGTGGCAGGAATTTGAGGCAATGTGAAATCTTTCGGGGAAAGTTTTAATAAATCGTTGCGTTCTTTATTTGCGGCATGGAAGAGCATTTCTCCGCAATAAAGCAGGCATACGACGAGTTTTACAGGTCACTGCTGTCTTCAGGCAGGATTCCCGCAATGGACACCGGCATCGGATACTGGGGGATCTCTGTTGCTGACGAGGTCTTTGAGCTCTTCAAGAAGGTGAAGCTTGACAGGCATGTGCATTTTCTTGACTTGGGGCACGGGGACGGGAAGGTTGTTATGATTGCGTCCCTGTTTACCAACGCTTCGGGCATTGAGTTCCACCCGTGGCTTGTCGATGTTTCAAGAAGGATGAAGGAGAAACTCTCGCACCTTCCTCCTGTGTCAAGAGCGCGGCTTTTGCATGGCGACTATCACGAGCACAGTTTTGAGCCGTATGATGTTTTCTTCATCTTCCCTGACCAGAAGTTCTCTCCCAAGCTTCAGGAGAAGCTGCTCAAGGAGGCATCAGGAGCAAGGCTGCTCGTGCACAACAGCGTTTACCAGCCTGCATTGTTCGAGAAGGTTGCGGAGCACGACATCAACGGGACGCTGTTTCACGAATACAGGATTTAAGCCGGATTAGAAAAATTTATATATCTTTATTCTCTAAATTAGTATGGTTTTGCGGATACTGGTATTGTCTGTTTTATGGCTTATCGCCTCCTGCGAGTTGCTCTTGATGAAACTCAAAAAGCACGACCAGTATGTAAAGGAACTCTACGAACAGCTGCGCCACAGGTATGATTATCTCTCTGCCAACGTGCCAATCATCAATTCCAAGCGAATTCTCGGCGACATAGACATCTACGCTGTAAAGGGCGACAGAATAGACCTTTACGAGGTGAAGTGCAGCTACAGGATTCACAAGGCGAAGCACCAGCTTCAGAAGGTAAGGAGATTTCTCAACAACCCTGAGGGGGAGAACTACTTTTACTGCGGCACTTCCAAGGTTCTTGAACAGGTCACCATTTAAACCACTTCTTGGTG
Source organism: Candidatus Woesearchaeota archaeon (assembly GCA_003695045.1). GTDB lineage: Archaea > Nanobdellota > Nanobdellia > Woesearchaeales > J091 > J091. Next base: position 8,495 of record RFJB01000023.1, read on the forward strand.
ACGAAAGATTTATATTGTTTTGTTTTTTCGCCTTCCTGCATGCAGCCCGACAACATAGAAAAGATAGTCATAGACCCTTTTACTCCTGTGCTCGGCTACGGCGGCCAGGGCGTTGTGTACGGCGTATCCGATGACGCGGTTGCCAAGGTTTACCATCTCAACGGCCCTATCACGCGGATACTTGCGGGAGGCGAGGATCCTGAAAGGGTTGCGATGAGAGAATACTACATCCAGAAAATGCTTCATCAGGCAGGATTTCCCGTTCCAGAGCCTTACGGGGTTGAAGAGGTAACGCTTATCCGTCCGTCATCTCTATTCGGGCTTTACAAGCCGGACAGAACAGCCCTCATCGCAGAGCGAATCAACGGCGTCAAAGGCAACGCCCTCAGCGGAGAGAATCTTGAAAGGGCGCTGCATCTTTTTGACAAGTGGCTTAAAGAAGCGTGGAAACTTGAGTTTACGGGGATTGATGCCCGTCTTGAAGACACAATCTACGTTCCTTCTGAAAACAAGCTTTATTTTGTTGACTTCGGCATGTGGAGCCATCCCTCTGTTTATTCCCTCTGACGCTCCTGCTGTTTGGTTGCAGTTTTGTTCAGGAAACCACTATCTTTATAAAGGGAGCTCTGTTTAGCCGGATTAACCAGCTTTTAGGAGGTATTCAAAATGGTTCTTCCAGATGACATAAAAGAACAGGTGAAAGAACGCCTGGCAGACATGCAGGACAAAGTCAAGATAGTTTTCTCAGAAAATCCTTCCGCCCCTCTCAATGACGAGATAAAGAATCTTCTTCAGGAAGTTGCTGAGCTGAGCGACAAGATAGAGTTCGAAACAGCCCCTGACGTCTTCGACATGAAGCCCGCCTTTGAGATTAAGGGAAAGAACAAGGGCAGGATAATCTTTGCAGGCATACCTTCGGGGCACGAGTTCGCCACGCTCCTTGAAGACCTCATCATGGCTTCAAAGGGCGACAGCCAGCTGTCAGATTCCACAAAGGAGTTCCTTGCCGGACTGACTGACAAGCTCCAGCTCAAGGTCTTTGTGACCCCAACATGCCCCTACTGCCCAAGAGCAGTGTTCCTTGCCCACAGGATGGCAATGGAAAGCGACAAGGTTGAGGGCGTAATGGTCGAGGCAACAGAGTTCCCTGAGGAAAGCCAGAAATTCTCCGTTTCAGGAGTGCCCCACACCATAGTGAACAACAAGCAGGGCGGCTTTGTCGGAGCTCATCCCGAGCAGTCGGCTGTTGAGGAAATCAAGAAGGCGCTCGGCCAGTAAGAAGGATTTTGTTTTTTATTTCTTTTCTTCTCTTGTTCTACCCAAACTCTTCCACCGCGAGAACATCGATTTTTTTGTCGGCAACCTTGATTGCTGTTTTTCCGTTCTCTCTCTCAATGAGCGCGGCGTTCGATTCTCTCATGACGGCGCCGGCATGGTGGTTGCCCGGCGAACAGAAGACCCTGTCGTAGACAATGATTATTTTGCCGTTCTGCGTTTCTGTTTTTGCCTGCGGAAGGAGAAGAACGAAGTCAGGTCCGTAAATGCCTGCGCCGGTCATTACCTTCTGGTATGTCATCGCAAGAACAGGGTTTTCCTTGAAGAGGAGATTCATGCTGTCTTTCGCAATCCTCATGCTTTCGGAACATTCAAGAGAGTGCGGCGCGTGGCTTATCAGGGCAAAGTCAAAGTAGCGCGCGAATATGTTGAGATGGAACGGGTGCTTTCCTTTTTTGCTGTTCTCTATTGACGGCAGGACATAGTCGTTTCTGTTTTTTAGCTCTTCTTCCCTGTGTTTGAGAAAGAATTCAATGCAGCATTCCGGGTAGCCGAGAGTCATGCCAAGGCCTGCTATGTTTTGCTCTGCATCAAGCTGTTTCGCAAGGCGGGCGTCTTCTTTTTTCAGCGCAACGTAGGCAAACGAGTGCCCTGCTTCTTCTTTTCCAACGAGCGTTCCTTTTGTGGAGTACATGCCGCTGAATTCCATTCTTACCTTGTAGTCAGAGAATTCTGCATAAAGGCCGAGTTCTTCGATAAGCGCGCTGAATCTTTTTTCGTTGCCTGTTGCTATTCTTGCACTTCTTTTCAGGCCGTTTTTTACAAGCAGGACTTCAAGTGCCCTTGTTCTGCTGTTCAGTTCTTCAGCGAGGCGCTCGAATTTCATGGTCCGGTCTTTTCCTTTATGTTTCTTAATTCTTTCCCTGAAATCATTCTTGAATAGTCACAAACTCTTAAATAGCCATCTTCTGATTTCATGATTGAAGCTTCAGGGGGTTGTCATGGTCGAGTTCCAGATTAAGAAGAAAGAAAAGCAGGGCGGCAGGCACTATCCCAAGACAGTGCTCGATATCGCTTATGAGTATGGCAAAAAGGCATACAAGGAATTCGGCCAGCTCATAAAGGGGATGGTTCTCTTTGGCAGCGCAACCAGGGAGCTCGACCGGCTCGATGCCCAGTCCACGCCGGGAATGGGAACCGGCGACATTGACATCCTCGTTATTCTTGACGACCTGACAATCCAGCTGACGCCTGACGTTCTTGAGGCATACAAGATTATATCGGAAAAGCTTGTCGCCTCAACCGACAAGCGGCTCCACATCACGACTCTCAAGTTCACAACATTCTGGGAGCTGATACGGAACGGAGATCCAGTAGGCATAAACATTCTCAGGGAAGGACATGCAATAATTGACACCGGCTTCTTTGACCCGTTGCAGGCGCTTCTCGCCCAGGGAAGAATCCTGCCAACGTCTGAGGCGGTTCACGCCTACTTTGCGAAGGCGCCGAGGGCTCTGCACAGCGCGAGAATGCATCTTCTTCAAGGAGCGGTTGATATGTACTGGGCGGTTATTGACGCAACGCAGTCAGCCATAATGCGCGTGGGCGAAATGCCTCCAAACCCAAAAAATGCGGCTGAGGTGGTGAGGGAGAAACTCATCAAGCCCGGCTTTCTTCCCAAGAAGTTCTCAAGAACGGTTGACAAGTTTTACAAGCTTGCCAAGGGCATCATCCACCGCGAAATAAAAGATGTGAAGGGAGACGATTATCACGAGTATCTCAGGGAAGCGCAGGAATATGTTGACGCAGTAAGAAAATTCCTTGACGATTACCCCAGGAAACACGCAAAGAAGCAAAAAAAGGAGTGATGAAATGAAGGATGTCTTTTCGGAAAGGAACGTTGGCAGCATTGACCGGCTTGTCCGGCTTATTTTCTCTCTTGTCTTTTTCATAATGGGAATGCTCTACCAGCCGTTGTGGCTTGCCGTTTCTGTAGTTCTGCTTCTTACTGCCGTATTCGGCGCGTGCCCGTGCTATTCCCTTCTTGGCATAAACACCTGCGAGGTCAGGCGCTCACGGAAGAAGTAGTCAGAACACGTGAATTATGAAGAAGGCGTAGAACAGAAGCAGGAATGCGCCTTCCCATTTGGTGACCTCGTTGTCCTGCGTTGCCGCGAAGAATATGAGGGTTGCCGCTATCATCATGGGCAGGGCAAAGGAGATTATTTCTGCGGTCACCGGAAGGGTTGTTATTATGCCAGGCACGCCCATCACCGCGAAGCTGTTGAATATGTTTGAGCCGAGGACGTTCCCGACTGCAAGCGCTCCTTTTCCTTTTCTTGCTGCTCTTACCGTGACGCTCAGTTCCGGCAGCGATGTTCCAAGTGCGAGGGCGGTGAGCCCTATTATGTCATTTCCCACTCCAAAAGTTCTTGCCAGCCCTGTTGCTCCGGTTATAGTGTATTTTGCGGAGAAGTAAATGATTGCAGAAGTAACTGCGAGTCCCGCTGCCGTTTTCATGCCTTTCATCTTTCTGCCGGCAGAGATTTCTTTTTTCATCTCTTTCTCAAGCTCCTTGTCTCTCACAGTTGTCGTGTAGTAAACATAGACCGCTCCTGCCAGGATGCTTATTGCAGAATCAACCCTGCTGAATGTGCCGTCCCACATCATTGCAGACACGAGAAATGCAGAACCCATCAGGAAGGGCAGGTCAACATTGATTATGGTGTGTTCAGTCCTTATCTTTTTGGGGCTTGCAAGCGCAGCCAGTCCCAGAACAAGAAAGATATTTGCTATGTTGCTTCCCACAACATTTCCTGCTACTATGTTGGGGGTTCCCTGAAGAACAGCAGCTATCGAGGAAACGAGTTCGGGCAGGGAGGTTCCCACGCTTACTATTACAACTCCCACTATGAACGGCGGGATTCCCAGGAGAATGCCTGCCTTTTCTGAGAATTCAACGAAGTAGTCGGACGATTTTATGAGAATGTAAAGCGCCGCGCAGAAGAGAACTCCGTATCCGATTGTCTCGTACATGCATGTCCATTTCCCAAGAGTCATATAAATTTCTTGCGCTTCCCGAAAAGAGCGCTCTTCCACAAGTTTTTTATTGTGTCATGCGTTTATTTCGTTTTATGCTCGAGTTTGGTTACTGCCCAATGTGGTTTCGCGGGAAAGACCTGCTCATTGATTTGTTTAGTCTGGTGACTCTTCTCTGGGTTGCCTTTTTCGGGCTGAAGTACTACCGGCTGACAAAGAAGAAGAGTTACAGGTCGTTTGCCCTGGCATTTCTGATAATTGCGTTCTCCTTCGCGTTCAAGGTCTTGACTAATTTCACTATATACAACGTCATCACGCAGTCCAGAAAGATAGGTCTTGTCACCGTGACTTACCAGACGGTAACGCAGTCGCACATCCTCTATCATCTTGGCTTCTTTTTCCACCGCCTGCTGATGCTTCTGGGACTTTACCTCCTCTACACTACATACATCAGGAGGAAGGACAGCGCTCTCAATGTGTTGGTAATATACCTTCTTGTCATTGTGTCTTTCGTCACGAGTTGGGCTTACTACGTCTTTCACCTGACGGCTCTCGGCCTGCTTCTCGTGCTGGTTCGTTATTATTACACTACTTTCAGGCGCTTCCGCATGAATCTTTCGCGCCTTGTCGCGATAAGCTTCTCTCTTATGGCTGTCGCGGAACTCGTCTTTCTGGCTGCAGGATTTTACAGCCAGCTTTACGCGCTTGCCGAGCTGGTTCAGCTCCTGGCTTACTTCATTTTGTTTTCAACTCTCTTTATGGTGCTCGCGCATGGGAAAAAGAACACGGCTGGACATAATAGGTGATATTCTCTCTGCCATTCAGGACAAGGGCGGCAGGATGAAGCAGACCCATATTATGTACAAGGCCAACCTGTCTCATTCCCAGCTGAAGAGCTACCTTGAAGAGCTTCTTGATAAGGAGTTCATCGGCACTGTGAAGGGGAAGCATAACGAGTACATAATCATGAAAGACAAGGGCTATGAATTCCTTGAGAAGTTCAGGCAGATGAAAGAGTTTGAGAAGACATTCGGGCTTTGATGCTTCTTCTTGGGGAATCTTTTTATAGTCCTGCGCTGTCCTGTTTTTCATGACTCTGAGGAACGAGCAGAAGTCGGACTTTGACCGCATGAAGAGAAGGGCTCTTTTAAAAAAGGACAAGTCAAGGGCCGGCTCCATAGATGAGCCCATCCGGGAACTTATAAATTTCATCAATTCTCTTGACGATTACTACACGACAAGCAGTTGCTCGGGAAGAATTTTGATAATAGCTCCTTCCGGAAAAAAGAAGGACTCGCAATGGCTTCTTGTGAAGCACGCTCCTGTTTCTGCCGGCGAGGTCAGGGATGCTCTTTCTTCGCTTCCTGATTCGGGAACTGTCTGGTTCAGGGTTGAGTCGTTTATTGTGCATGTTGGCTGCAGGAATCTTGATGCTGCCGACCATCTCCCTTAGGTAGATCTCGCTTGTCGCCGTATCCTTGCAATAATAATAGCACTGAATGCTTGCACCGCGATTCCTTCCGAA
>RFJB01000024.1 GCA_003695045.1 Candidatus Woesearchaeota archaeon
ATAATAAGCTTATGCAGCAGACCCGATTGTCAGGGCATGTTGCAGTCACTGGCGCTTTGTCAGGGCCGCAGGGTTGAGTACCTCCAAGATTGTTCATGCACTGTCCTCCCTTTGAAGTGCATGAATCCAGGTCTTTGTTCACGCTTTTTACCTTGCCTGTGAATATGAGAATCACAACGACGAGAACTATCAATGCTATTGCAGCGACTATTATCACATTCATGGAAAGCTCAAACCCTTTCTTTTTCATCATCCCACCTCTAACCCTGTAGGCTGGCAGCATATATCCTCTTTTTTTCCATCATAATTGCAGCTTGTTTTTAGCAGGGCAACCTCCCCTGGTTTGCATTCTGATGCGCTTTTAACACAGTCTCCTCTGCACTTGGTCAGCTCTTCTCCGAAAGTACCGCTTTTTGAGTAAAACAAGGACACCATTACAACAAGGACTATTACTGCGAGCACAGCGACAATAACAATATTAAAAGAAATCTCCGCCTTTCGGCGGGGCAAAAAAGATTGGAACATTATGCTACTCTTATGCAGCATACCTGTTCGCTTCCGCCTTCCTGACAACTTGCATCCCACGCGGGATAATGATTGTATCCTGGCTGATCAGAGCAGCTGTCCATGCATGTTCCTCCATTGGTCACACAGTCGACCGTCTGGCTGCTCCACTGGCCGGTCCTTCCAAGGAATATGATTGAAAGAACCACGAGCACAAGAAGAGCCAGCGCTGCAATTATTATGACATTCATAGAAATTCCCTGGCCTTTTGAGTTCATTCCCATTCACCTCTCACGAATTTGGACTGTTGAAACCCTATAAACCTCAACTAAAACCCCTATTGAACTTCTCGTATTTAAATGTATCGTATATTCTTTTTCGCAATAATTTATAAAACCCTTTGTTACACCGTTCCCTATGGCTTTTTCACTTCCGCAGATTGTCCAGATGGCAGCCCTCACTCTTGTTCCGGGCCTTGAGTTGAGAGCAAGCATTCCTTTCGGCATCATCAAGCTGGGGCTGGACCCTCTTCCGGTTTTTGCTGTGTGCGTCCTATTTAATGTTCTTCTCGGCCCCCTTGTTTATGCTGCCTTATCTCTATTCGTAGAAACCCTCAGGAAAGCAGGATTCATTGACGCTCTTTATTCCAAGATTGTCGTGAGAACGAGAAAACGCGCCAGGCCGTATGTGGAGCGCTTTGGCTTCATCGGGCTGGCGCTCTTCATTGCGGTGCCCCTTCCCGGCTCCGGCTCTTATTCCGGCGCTCTTGCCGCCTACCTCTTCGGAATGGACCTGAGAAAATTTTCCCTTGCGAACCTTGTCGGAGTTCTTATCGCAGGCATTATTGTCACTTTTCTGACTCTTACGGGAAATTACCTGTTCCTCAAGCTGGTCTGAAGGCATAAATTAAATAAATGCCCGGCAACACCCTTCTGCAGGATGTTTCCATGGTAGACCACAGAGAACTCAGGAGGCAGATGCTTCATCTTTTTTTCGGAACCCTGTTCCTGATTTTAATATACGTTGAGTTCCTTACTTCATGGTCGATATTCATCCTGATAGTTGTCCTTGGCATCGTGTCCTATGCCAGCACAAAATTTACCCTTCCCGTCATAAACGAGCTTATAGAAAGGTACGAACGGCCTTATGATGCTGACAAATTCCCCGGAAGGGGACCTATCCTGATGCTGGTCGGAATCCTTTTGAGCCTGAAGTTGTTTCCGCGCGACATTGCGCTTGCCTCAATAGCGGTTCTCGCATTCGGCGATTCCATTTCGCATTTGGTGGGTGCGCGCTTCGGCAGGCGAAAGTCAATCTTTTCTCCTTCAAGCCCGAAGCTCCTTGAAGGAACTGTTGCGGGTTCGATTGCCGGCTTTTTTGCGGCTCTTGCATTCGTAGAGCCGGTGGAGGCGTTTTTCGGCTCTCTTCTGGCTATGATTGCGGAATCCGCAGAAATTGACATGAACAAAAGGCCTGTGGACGACAACATGGTGGTTCCGCTGGTTGCGGGCACGGTTATGCTCATACTTCGCTCATACGGTTTTTAACAGGAGGTGCTGTTGTTGAACCCGGAAGAAAAACTCCCATTTGAACTCATAAAGCGTGATATTGTTGTTAAAAGAGAGGCAGACACAAGCCCCAAGTGGGGCAAAAGGCCTTCGGAACGGTCTGCGGACGAGCTGGTCAAGCACGGCATAGTTATCATTGACAAGCCCAAAGGTCCGAGTTCTCATCAGGTAAGCGCGTATGTCCAGCAAATACTCGATATTTCCAAGTCCGGCCATTCGGGAACTCTGGATCCGAAGGTCACGGGAGTGCTGCCTGTTGCCCTTGAAAAAGCCACGCGAATCGTTCAGACGCTCATTACTGCGGGCAAAGAGTACATTGCGCTTATGCACCTTCACGATGAAGTTGAGGAATACGAACTAAGAAAGGTCATGTCTGAGTTTGTTGGCGCCATAAAGCAGCTTCCTCCCATTAAGAGCTCCGTCAAGAGGCAGGAGCGGTTGAGAAAAATTTACTACATCAGGATACTTGAGATTAAGGGCCAGGAAGTTCTGTTCAAGGTCGGCTGTCAGGCGGGGACTTACATAAGGAAGCTCTGCCACGATATAGGCCAGCGTCTTGGGTGCGGCGCTCACATGGCAGAACTGAGGAGAACGCAGGCAGGACCGTTTAAGGAGAGCGAGGCATGGACTTTGCAGGATTTGGCTGACGCCTATTATTACTGGCAGGTTCTTGATGACGACACCTTCATAAAAAAGGTTGTGCTTCCAATCGAGGAAGGAGTGAGGCATCTTCCCAAGGTCTGGGTTCTCGACTCTACCGTTGATTCTATCTGCCACGGCGCCAATCTTGGCATTCCCGGCATCTCAAAGTTCCATTCGGGCATAAGAAAAAATGATATGGTTGCAGTGATGACCTTAAAGGATGAGCTTGTCTGCCTCGGCAGGGCTAACATGACTTCAAAGGATATGCTTGGCAATAAGGGAATCGCGGTAATTACCGAGAAGGTCTTTATGCCTGCAGGGACTTATCCGCGGGTTGAGCGCTTTTAGTCGACTGTGAACAGCCGGGAGTCGTGGTCAACGTCAAAAACGCCTATTCTTGCTCCCGCATCAAGCCATCCGTGCGCGTAATTTAACGCTCCAAAAGCAGTCAGGAGGTCGTTCTTGTCCATGAAATGCTTGGCGTCTTCGTAATAGCGCTTTGCCATGTCGAGAAAGTCCTCTGCGGTTTTGTGGAGATGCGTACCTTGAGGGCTTGCAATCCTGACCTTTTTTATAGCAAGCCCGGTTATCTCAAAGTACTTTTTCAGTTTTTCTCTGAGCTCTTCTTCCATTCTCCTATTCCTTTTTGTCAAGGAGCTTTCCCGGCATTGGCCTTCTCACTGTAAGAGGTATTACTCCCTTTTCGAACTCTATCTTTGCTATCTCTATAGGGTTGTATTTTATTCGCTCAAGCTCTTTTTCGCTTAGTTTCACCATGAAGGGAGCGCCCATGCTTATCTGCAGGGCTCTGCTTCCTATCATCCTGGCTTTCTCATACTTTGTGTATCTCACGAAAATCACCCCAGAAGAGCTCTTAGTTCCTCTATCTTCTCTTTTGCGAGGTCTATCATGTTGGATATGTCCTCTGTGCTCAGCGGCTCGTTGCCTCCCTTCTGCATAGCGCATATCTCACCGTCCTCTGTGACTGCCACGGTCAGTCTTGCATCACTAACAGCTTCCTCTTCTGTTGTCGGGTCGACAATCAGGTGGGGGCCTACCTTATGCACTGTAACCGACAGGGGCGTCTTGCTTACCGGCAGTTTCTTGTCGGTTAGGTTCTTGTAATCTATCACTCCGTCTTTGTGTTCGGGGAAGACGGCGTCTTTTATTGCTGCTATTGCCGCCAGCGAGGAGGCATCAAAGAGGTTTCCCGCGTCGTTGATTGTGCATATGTCAACAGAGATTATCCACACCATTTCGCCTTCTTTGATGCAGAGCTTCTTTCCGTCTATGGCGCCGCTCTCTCTTATGCCTCTGTCAACGACTCTTGCCAGTTCTATTGCCTGTATGCCCGGAGGTCCCAGTTCAAAGTCAGGGTTTGACAACGGCAGAAGTTCTGCTCCCACCATGATTGTTCCCTCGTCGGGCTTGTCAGGGTATGGCTTGTCAATCATCATCTTGACTCCTGCTATTACCTCTGTTTCGCCTATTGTGACCTTTGCAGATCCCTCTGCGTTTTTCGTAACTCCTGTTTCAACCTTTATCGGAGTTCGGTACTCTGTGGTTTTTCTTCCGTCAAGCCTTATTCCTGTGTTAATGCAGTCAATAACATGCTGTCTTGCTTCACTGTCCATCACTATCACCCCCTTCGTTGCTGACATCAATGTCGAATTTGGCTTTAAGCGCCTTTCGCTGTTCTTCCACTATTCTTGTGCATGCTTTTTTTGCCATTTCAAGCGCTTCCGTCAGTTGTTCTTTGCTGATTCTTCCGTCCATCTGGAGCAAACTGAACTTGTCCATTGTCGGAATGTATGCAGTTGGTATGTCTGCCACAGGACCGCCTTCATACGATTCTTCGGAATAGTCAAGATCAACGACTATCTTGTCATCAACCCTTCCTACCGAGACCGCGCCGACGAGGTCCTTCATCGTTATCCCTGCGTCCGCGAGCGCCATTGAGGCAGCGCATATTCCCGCGCACCTGCTTCCCGCGTCTGTCTGGGGCAGTTCTATGAATACGTCCACGACAGCGTTTGGGAACTGTTTGAGGTCCACCACGGGAGTCAGGGCTTTCTCCGTTACCAGGGAGATTTCTTTTGCCCTTCTGTTCGCGCCCGGTCTAACCCTTTCTCCGGAGCCGGAGAACGGCATCATGTTGTAGTTGCATCTCAGGACCCCTTCGGTGGGGTTCTGAAGGAACTTCGGGTACAGGTCTCTCGGGCCGTATACTGCAGCGTACGCTACTGTTTTTCCTATTCTGAAGTACGCAGACCCGTCTGCCCGTTTTATCACTCCCACTTTTGCTTCTATTTCTCTTGTTTCATCGAATGCTCTTCCGTCTTGTCTCTTTGTGTATGGCATGATTATTCACCTGTCATCTCCTTCTTCTTTTCCTCAAGGAACGCCTTGACCCTGTCGGTCAGGCCCTGAATGTGCGATTCCCTTTCTATCTTTCTTATGGTCTCTACCGCTATCAGCTCGTCTTTCGGGTCGCCCTGCAGCCATATGAGCCCATTCTGGCCGACCACTATTCTGCATCCTGTCTGTTCCTTTATGAGGCTTACCATGCTGCCCTGCTTTCCTATTATGCGGGGCACTTTGCTGGGGTTGACCTTGATTATTCGTCCTCCTTCCAGCTTTCTCAGGCCGGGGCCTTTTGTGGTTATGTCAACAAGAAACTGGCTGGTCACATTGACTATTTTTGCTGAAAGGTAATCTCCTATTTTGAACCATTTCGTCAGGTCTGCGCCCTTCTGTATGAACTCTGTTGTCGCGTCCCTCAGGGGGAGCACTGCAGAGTATGCCGAGTTTGTGTCAAGGCGCCATCCAGTCATAAGGATGTCTATGACCCTGCATATTATCAGGTCGCCTTTTTTCGGGATGTATTTTCCCGACAGGGGTATTACCTTTACTGCTCTTCCTGTCACGCTCAAAAGTCCGAGGCGGTTTGCTCGTATTCCTTCTCCCAGCCGGTATGTTCCGCTGCCGGGGATGTAATCCATTCCGGTTGCTATCTCTTCACCGGGAACAACTATGCTTTTGTTTTCCAGTTTTAGTTCTCCCATTTCTATTCACTCCTTTGTCTTTCATTTGGTTGTTTATTTTGTTTTGACTATCTTGCTTTCCATTTCTCCATGTGTTATCGCATTGAGCTTGTCGAAAAACTCGCCTTCAAGCCCTCCCGGGATTTCGACAACTCCAACCCATGAGCCGTCGTTCTGCCATTCTTCTTTGAGCAGTTTTCCGAATGAACTTACCAGACCGTATGTCTTCCCAGCATAGGAAGCCGGGATGTGGAGGGCAATCTCTTTCATTTCAAACTTTATCGGAAGAACAGCCCTCAGTTTTTTCAGAACATCCTGAACCTGGTCTTCTGCTCTTTTGTGCTCGTCAATTCTGACCTTGGCTTCTTCCATCGCGTTTTCTATTCTTGCTGCCGGATGCGGCAGGTGGGTTCTCGGGTCCACCCCGTTTCTGTGTATTATTTGGATTATCTGTTTCCTCTTTTTCTCTCTCATCTCTGCTCTGTACTCTGCTGTAAGCTGAATTTCTCCATTTCTGATTATCTCTTCTGCAACTTTCAGGGGGTCGTCGGTTCCGAACACCTGCTTCAGCTCGTGTTCAGACGCGAGTTCTCCTTTCTTTGCATCGTAGAATACCTCTTCGCTTTTGAGAACATCCCTTATGTCCATGCCTTCAGGGTTTTCCTTGTATTTTATCGCCAGATCAGGGTCGACTGCCACCTCAAAGTGCTTTCCTTCCTTCTTGATTCTGGCAAGGTTTAAGGATATTTTCTCCCTTTCAAAGGTCATTCCCTTTGTCATTTTTTCCTCCGCCGGAAACCTTCCTGCCGGCTTATTTTTTTACCTGGTCGAGAAGGGATTTCAGCTTTTCAGGAGGCATTCTCGTGAATTTCTTGTCGTCTGTTCCTATGTATGCGCAGTCAAGCCTTTCTGCTTCAAACTTGTCGCTCAGGGCGCTCATCATCGCGCTTATTCCAAGCTTTACTGCTTCCTCTATGCTCATGTCTTCCTTGTATTTTTTCTCGAGAATTTCCTTTATCTCCATTTCCCCTTCTCCTATGGCTGTTGCCCTGTATCTGAAGTAGATTCCTGTAGGGTCTGTTTCGTAAAGCTTCGGCTCTCCTCCGTTGTCAACTCCTGCAACGAGCAGGCTTACTCCGAAGGGTCTTAAGCCGCCGCTCTGAGTGCATATCTGCTTTAGCTTGCATATGTCTTTGACAATGGAAAGAACATCTACCGGCGTGTCATATGTGAATCTGTGCTGTTGGGCTTTTACCTGCGCCCTTTCCACGAGGACTCTTGCGTCTGAGAGGATGCCCGCTCCTGTTGCGCCGATGTGCTCGTCTATCTGGAATATCTTCTCAACAGCTTCCGGGACTATGAGATTGCTCACTATCCTCCTGTCTGTGAGCAGAACCACGCCTTCCTTGCAGGTTATTCCTATTGCAGAACTTCCCTGCCTTACTGTCTTTTTTGCGTATTCTACCTGGAGCAGCCTTCCGTCCGGGCTGAACATTGTGATTGCGCGATCGTACCCCATTACCTGATATGACATGTTTGTCTGCATTCCTTATCACCTGTTTTGTTTTTGCTTTGATTTTACAGATATTTTTCTCTCGCTTTCTTCAGAGTTCCTGAGACGCCCACGCTTTTTACGAGCATGCTCCTGCCTTTGTGTCTTCCTGCTGTGGCGCGGGTTATGAAAGATATGCTCGTTCTCAGGTTGTCAAGCTCCTTGTTGTTTACTCTTATAATCGCTCTGCCGTTTTTTCCTTTGAGGAACATTATTCCTGCTTTTGCAAGCCCGTAAGTTCCGAACATCCTCTTGTGGCTGTGAATAACTTCGTGTTTGATATCTTCAGCGTCCGCCTTTTGACTGCCTTCAAGTATGCCTTCGGCAACAAGATATCTTTTCTTCTCCCGCATGCTCGGGCGGACTGGCTTTATTTTCTTGATTTGCATGTTGTTCAGCGTTTGTCCGTTGCGGCGTGTTTCTTGTCGTCCTCTGTGCCGCTTATTCGGTCTCTCCGACGCTTTTTTGAGAAAACGGTCCTTTCCGGCCTTCTTCTCTCTCAGGCAGCGGAAACCATGTTTTATTTATAAATGTTGCTGTTTGAGGTCGGTTCTGCCTTCCTAACTTCTGATTATTCTCAACACTCTCTCTTTCATCTCTTCCATTTTCTCTTTTGTTTCCGCTTCAAGGTTTAATCTTAACAGGGGTTCTGTGTTTGAAGGTCTCACATTGAACCACCAGTCGTCATACTCCACGCTCAGGCCGTCCAGTTTGAAAATCCTTTTTGCATCCGAGAATTCCTTTTCCAGTTTTTCCATGACTGCGTCTTTGTCCTGGACTTTGGAGTTTATTTCCCCGCTTGCATAGTATGTTTCCAGCGGCTTTATGAGTTCCGAGAGTGTTTTTCCCTCCTCGCTGAGCCGTTTGAGCAGAAGCAGGGTGAGTATGAAGGGCGACTCTATGTAATAGTTGTCTGCCATGTAGTAGTGCGCTGACAGCTCAAGCGCAAACGATGCCTTTTCTTCTCTCATCTGGGCTTTTATGAATGAATGCCCGACCCTGCACTGTATTGCCTTTCCCCCGGCTTCTTCCACCACTTCCCTGACCTTTCTGCTTGACCTCAGGTCGTATAGTATCGGGCTTCCCGGGTGTTTCTTTAGTATGATTTCTGCTATTCTTGCTCCGAGAAGGTCTGCTCTGCACGGCTTTCCGTTCTCATCAATGAAGAATATTCTGTCGGCGTCTCCGTCAAGCGCGATTCCGAGGTCCGCTTTCTCCTCCGCAACTCTTTTCTTGATGTCGGTCAGAGTTTCCTCTTCGAGCGGATTAGGGACATGGTTGGGAAAGTTCCCGTCCAGTTCAAGGTACATTGGAATGAGTTCGCACGGCAGCTTTTTGAAGAGTTCCGGCACCACCAGGCCTCCCATTCCGTTTCCGGTATCTACAACAATCTTGAATTTCCTGATTTTGTCTGTGTCCACTGAAGAAAGTATGTTTTCAACATAATGCGGCAGTATCTCCTTTTGCTCTTCCGTTCCCTTTCTTTCCGGCTCTTCAAACTCTCCTTTGGCAACAAGTTCCTTTATCTCCTGAATGCCGGTTTCTCCGCTTAGCGGAACTGCCTCTCTTTTTACCATCTTCATGCCGTTGTACTGGCCGGGATTATGGGATGCTGTTATGTTTATGCCAGCATCATATCCGAACTTTGCCACTGCAAAATACATCATTGGTGTTGTAGAAAGCCCGATGTTTATCACGTCCGCTCCCTGGTCTGTAAGGCCTCTTATCAGGGCTTTGTGGAGCGCCGGGCTGCTTGTTCTCATGTCATGTCCCACTGCTACTCTCTTCGGTTTCAGGAACTGGGCGAAAGCCCTGCCTATGAGGTATGCTCCCTCCTCGTCAATCTCCTCTCCGTAAATTCCCCTTATGTCGTATGCTTTGAATATGCTGTCTTTTGCGACCATTGTTGAACCTCCTCTTTTGTTTTAATTGCTTCATCTGCAGATTTTACGCATTCAGCTCTTAGAACTCTTCATTCCACTCTTTTTCCGCTCTTTTGAATCCTTCCTTTGTTGATATGTCGAACCACTTTCCGCTTATCGGGTATCCGAAGAGTTTTCCCTCTTTGGCGATTGTTGGGAAGACGTCGCTTTCCAGCATGCATTTCGTTTCCTTTTTCCACTCCGGGTCAGAAGGCATGAACTCAAATATGCTGGGAGAGATTATGTACAGCCCGGCGTTTATCAGGTGTGTGGTTTTGTTCTCCGGCTTTTCCGTAAACTCGATTATGCGCATGCCTTTCATCTTTGCCACGCCGTATCTTCCAGGGTCCCTGACTGTTGTGAGCGCTATTGTGGCTACAGCGTCATTGTCCTTGTGGAAGGAATACATCTCTGCGAGGTCTATTGTTTTCAGTTCGTCCGCGTTGCAGACAACGACTGGCTCGTTTTCTGTCAGGATTTCCTCTTTTTTTGCCAGAAGAGCCCCTCCTGTTCCGAGGGGGGTTTCCTCTATCAGATACTCTATTTCTACGCCGTATTTCTTGCCGCTGCCCAGCAGGTCTTTGATTCCGTTCGGGCCTGAGATTATTATTGTGGCTTTTTCTATTCCCTCTGTTTTGAGTGTGTGAACCACGTGCTCTATTACTGCGCGCCCTTTTATCTCTTTGAGCAGGATGTCTTCTTTCTCTTTTCCGCCTCCTGCGAGAATTATTGCTCTTTTTGGAATTCTTATTCCCAACGCGTTGTAGAGAAGCATCTCAACCGCGTGGCTTCTGTTCTTGAATTTCTTCTTTTCAACTCTTCTGTCTATTCTTTTGAGAAGGTCGCTTTCAAGCGTCAGGGTTACTCTTTCTTTCATTTCATTCTCACTTTTTTTTGTTTACTCTTTTTGTTCTGTTAGTGTTTTCTCACGCAGGCGCTTCCACAGGTTATTGTTATGTTTGGTCAGACCTTGGGTTTGTTTGTGCTGTGTGAGAATTTAATGTCTGCGAATTATTGCTTGTTAGCGCTAAACAGATTGCTTTTATAAATGTTTTGCTGTAAGGTATGATATTGTATGATAAAAATAAAAACTTTTATATATCTGTCATTTTCAGCGCCAATGCATTCAGAACATTCAACTTTTGGAGTGGTTGCAGGAAAAAGTGCGATTCGTTTGCTCTCTTTCGCTCGTCAAAGCGGTGCCGTTAAATGGTTGTCAAAAACACAGAATCAACAACCCCCTCGTCAAGCCCTTCGTCTGACTCGTTGTCTCTCAAAGAGCACCTTTCGAGAAATGTTCAAAACAGGGCTCTTGCGGAACTCATTCTTCTGATAAGCGATCTTGCAAAGCCCATTTCTGACGCCTTTCACGGCAAACAGGGCTTCGCCGGAACGAAGAACATTTACGGCGAGAACCAATTGGAAATCGATAAGTGGGCGGACAGGACAATCATTGATAAACTCCGCGAGTCGTCGCTGGTAAAATCCATTGCTTCAGAGGAGCAGTCCGAACTCATAGAAATCGAAAATGCTTCCGGAACTTTCGGCGTTGTTTTGGATCCTTTAGATGGCTCTTCTCTGATAGGGGTTAATCTCTCTGTCGGCACTATTGTAGGCATCTTCGACGAGGGCGATGTCATGGAGCCCGGCTCCAGGATGGATGCTGCTTTGTATCTGATGTACGGTCCTCTTACTGTGCTTGTTTACTCGGCAGGCAAAGGCGTTCACGAGTTCGTCCTCTCCCAGGACGGCGTTTTCCGCCTTCTTCACGAGAACCTCAGGATTCCCCCGGGGGAAAAGGGAAAGCTGTACGCTCCGGGCGGAAAGAGAAGAGAATATCTGCCCTACCACGAAAAATACATCTCTCTCCTTGAGTCAGACGGCTACAAGCTCCGGTACAGCGGCGCCTTTGTTGCAGATTTTCACCAAATACTCCACAAAGGGGGTGTTTTCTGCTATCCTGCGACTAAATCAGCTCCGAACGGGAAGCTGCGCCTCATATTTGAAGCGAACCCCATGACATTTCTGGTCAAGCAGGCCGGGGGAAAGGGTTCTGACGGCACAAGGGATATCCACTCCATCGTTCCTCGGGATTTGAGCCAGAGGACTCCTCTTTACATTGGAAGCTCTGATGCTGTCGACCTGATAGAAAAGGTCAGGTCTGAACTGAATGAATAAAACTGGTTTCGCCCTTTGGAGGGCGGGAGGTAGAAATTATGAAAATCAAAGTCGGCGTTGTGGGTTACGGAACTATTGGAAAGAGAGTTGCTGATGCAGTTCTCTTGCAGGACGACATGGAGCTTGTCGGCGTAACGGCGCACTCCTACAATTACAGGGTTGCTATAGCTGCCGAAAGAGGGATTAAGATTTTTGCTGTTGACGGAGAGAGGGAATCCCTTGAAGCCCACGGCATATCCGTTGCCGGCTCATTTGATGACCTTCTGGAGAATGTTGATGTTGTTGTTGATGCCACTCCGAAAAAGCAGGGGGCTGAGAACAAAAAAATCTACGAGGCGAAGGGTGTCAAAGCGATTTTTCAGGGCGGCGAGAAGGCATCTGTTGCAGACGTTTCCTTTGTTGCTCAGGCAAACTATTCTGCCGCTCTCAACAAGCAGTTTGTGAGGGTTGTGAGCTGCAATACCACTGCGCTTACAAGAACAATCCACGCTCTTGACCAGAAGTGGGGTGTCAAGCGGGCAAGAGCAACCCTTGTCAGACGAGCCATGGATCCTGCTGCAAGCAGGGGCGGTCCTCTCAATGCAATAGAGCCGACTTTCGAGTTGCCGTCGCATCACGGACCTGATGTGAGAACGGTTCTTCCGAATGTCGAGGTTTTTACCACGGCAATAATCGCGCCAACAACCTTGATGCATATGCACGTCCTCTCTGTAAAGCTTGAGAAGGATGCTGCAGTTGAGGAAGTGATAGACCTGTTCAGGAACACAACAAGAGTTCGCGTGATTCCCGTCGACCAGAAGATTATAACCACAGCCCAGGTAATGGAGCTTGCCCGCGACCTGGGCAACAAGCGCGGCGACATGATGGAAATCTGCGTGTGGGACAAGGGCATAGGAATTTACGACGACGAACTCTTCTTTATGCAGGCAGTTCATCAGGAGTCGGATGTTGTTCCCGAGAACATTGACGCCATAAGGGCTGTCATGGGTTTTGAGGACGCCGAGAAATCAATAGAGATGACAAACAAGAGTTTGGGCCTGAAATAACTCCCTGCTTTTGTTGTTCTGTTTTTTTGCCTTTTCCTTTCTTATTCTTCCACTATCTCTCCTTCCAGATAGTGCGGATGCGCTTTCGTTATTCTTGCCTTCACAAACTTCCCGAGCATGACGCTGCTTTTTAAGTTCTCTCCCTTTATAACTACCTGTTTGTAGGCGTTGTTTCTTCCTATTATGGTTCCCGGCTTTCCCGTTTCGTCCAGAAGCACTTCCTGTATCCTGCCTATGTTTTTCTCGCTCTCCTTTCTGGCAATCTCTTCAAACTCTTTTGCCACTTTTCTGCTTCTGTCCTTAACTGTTCCCCCTGGAAGTTGTTTCATGCTTGCCGCTTTCGTTCCGGGTCTCGGCGTAAATCTCGACAGGTTCAGCACAGCCGGCTTTACTCTTTGTATGAGCTTCATTGTTTCTTCAAACTCTTCTTCTGTTTCGCCGGGGAAACCAACTATTATGTCAGTGGATAATGTCAGGTCCGGGATTTTCTCCCTGAATCTGGAGACAATCTGCTCGAATTCCTCTGCAGTGTATCTACGCGCCATCCTTTTCAGCACGGAATTGCTTCCTGACTGGACTGGAAGGTGAAGGAATGAGAATACTTTCTCATGCGAAAATGCTTCCACCAGCTCGTCAAGATTCTCCATTATGTTGTCAGGGTTCATCATCCCCACGCGTATTCTGAACCTTCCCGGGATTTTGACTATTTCTTTCAGCAGTTCGGGCAGCTGGCTTTTGCCTTCCCTTTCTATTCCGTACGCTCCCGTATCCTGGGATGTAAGCCATATCTCTCTTGTTCCGTTTTTTATGAACGACTCTGCTGTTTTCACGATTTTTCTCATGCTGTAACTTCTCAGGACCGGCTTTACTTTTTTGACTATGCAGTATGTGCAGTAACCTGTGCAGCCGTCATTTATCTGAATAATGCCCACCGCCTTGCTTCTGCTTTTTACAGGGAGCCCTGCTTTTTCGTGGTCGTTTTGGTTTGGAACCTTGTAACCTGTCAGAATGCTTTTTCTTCCTTCTTGGAGTCCTCTTACAACATCTGCAATGCGCCTTATGTGGTGGGTGCTGATAACAGAGGCCTCAGGGATTATCCTTTCTATTTCCTCCTCTTCGACTTCCGGCATGCATCCTGCCACGACGGTTCTTTCTCCAAATCCCTTATCTTCCAGTTCTTTGAGGATTCTCTTCATGTGGGTTTCTGTCTGGCCCTTCACTATGCAGGTGTTCACAATCACAGCATCTGCAAGGGACTCGTCATTCACCACTATGTATCCTGCTCTCTCAAGAATGCCCGCCATTATCTCCCCGTCGTTCTGGTTGGCGCTGCATCCGTAGCTCTTTATGTGGACTCTCTCGATGCTTTTCACTTTGCCCTTCATTGTTTCACCGTCAAGCCGTGTGGATTTCGTACTTGTTCTTAAAAATTCGCTTGCGCCCGCTTTTTAAATCTTGGCTTGAACTCTCTGTCTTCTTTGTGGTTTGCGGGTTTCTGTGCATCGTTTCTGGCTTTTTCATCACAAACTTTATAAGTCAATATTATAATTTAAGGGATTTGTAAACGGGGGATTTCCATGATTGAGCTTGGCGGCAATATTGAACTGGTGGGTTTCAAGGACTTTGACAGCGCTTCTTTGATTGTTGTAAAAAAGATAGTTGGGAACTATGCCCGGCGTTTCAGCGAGCTTTCTCAGGTGGACAAACTGACGCTTTCCTGCAAGAAAGTCCACGAAAGAGAGTCATCTTCTCTGTTCGAAGTTCAGGCAAAGCTCTCTTCCAATGGTTCTGTTGTCAACGCGGATGTCACAGACAGGAATCTCTTTTTTGCAATTGATGCTGCTCTAAAGAAGATTGAGCAGAGCATCTCCAAATAGCTCCTGAATTTGATTTTGGTGGTTTGGGACCATGATAAAGGCAGTAGTTTTTGACCTGGACAATACGCTTATTGATTTTATGCGTTTGAAGACGCGCTCCTGCGAAGAGGCAGTTCTCGCAATGATTGGTGCGGGACTGGACATGAAGAAAGAAGAAGCGCTGAAGGTTCTCTTTGAGCTCTACGACAAGTACGGCCTTGAAGACCAGAAGATTTTCCAGAAGTTCCTCCGCGCAACAATCGGAAGAATCGACTGGAAAATACTTTCTTCAGGCATTGTTGCTTACAGGCGCGTAAAGTCCGGTTATTTGGAACCATACCCGAGAGTGCATTCAACGCTCATAAACCTGAAAGTTAGAGGGATTAAGCTTGCAATTCTTTCTGACGCTCCTAAAATGCGCGCCTGGCTGAGAATTGCGAGCATGCGCCTCACTGATTTTTTTGATGTTGTCGTAACTCATGACGACACAAAGCATTTCAAGCCGCATCCTGCAACATTTAAGCTTGTTCTTAAACGTCTCGGTCTGCCTCCTCAGGAAGTCCTTATGGTTGGCGACTGGCCCGAGCGCGATATTCTCGGCGCCAAGAAGGTGGGCATGCTGACTTGCCTTGCCAGCTACGGCTGTGTCAAGCCGTCAAAGCGTGTCAAGCCCGACTGGTCCATAAATTCGATTGAAGAGTTAATCAATATTATCGAATCCGTGAATGATGGTTGAGATTATGAGCTACTCGGACCATGTCATTCGCTTGGGTTTTGCTTTTATTCTGACAGGATTCCTGCTTTTGTTTGCCGGTTCCTTTCTTGGTTTTCTCTCTTCCCAGACCAGCCAGAATGCTTCGTCAGAATCAGAGTCGGAATTTGCCGTAGGCGGCTTTATAGGTTTCATTCCGTTCGGATTCGCCACAGACAGGAAGCTTCTCCCCATTGTTATGGGGCTGTCCCTTTTCTTCTTTCTTCTCTGGCTCTGGCTTCTCTTCAGATGAACTCTCCGTCTTCTGTCGGCGCTCTTTGTGCGTAAAACGTCGGTAAGTTGTCACGTCAGTTCTTTGTTGTATTCCGGCAGTCAGGCGCCTGTCCTCTTCACTCTCCGACGTACTGGGCGAGTGTTTGATAAACTGACAATGCTTGCTCTTTTATCTTGTCTGTAATCTTCTTATCGTTTTGCGCTTTGTATTCGGGGTCCTGCATCATTTTATAAACGACGCTCGCAACAATCTGCATCTCTTTGTAGTCCTTCCTCTTGAACCCCTCGTGTTTCTTGAGCTCTTCCATGATTCTTTTTTCAATATCCTCTTCGTTTTTGTTGCTTTCCTTTTCTACAACTTGTTCTGTTTTTGTTGAAGGCGTTGTGAAGTAATTGGTGACTCCTTCGTATGCAGCGACTGCCCCGTCTTTCATAAGCCCGGCTCCAAAATACAGTCCTGCAGCAACTATTCCCGCAAGCGCCATTCTCTTCATTTTCCTTATTTTTCTTGAACTGGTTTCCGCAGCCCTTCTGCTTTTGTATTCAATCTCTGCAAGCCCCATTGTCAGTCCCGAGTCAAAGTAGGGATTGCTGCCTGTCAAGATTTCGCGCACTTCTTCCGCCATTTTCCACTGCTCCCTGTATTTTCTGAACTTTTCCGCTCTCCTGCCGGGGTTTATGGCCGGAACATATGAAGCTATCTTCACCTTTCTCATCAGGTTTTCATACATCTCCTGCGTTTTTTCCGAGATTTCCCTTTCGTAGCTTTCAATGAAGTGGAGAACTTTGTCTGCTTTCTCCACTGCGGCGTTGGTCATTTTGGGAAGGGTGTTTGAATAATCCGTTGCGTTCTCCCTCAGGTTCTTGACTTCTTCCTCCAGCAGGATGAGCTGTTTCGGTTCAAGCTCGTAGGGCTTGTCGGTCATTATGCTCTTTGCCCTGTCTTCGAGAACTATGAGCCGGTCAACTATCATCTCCAGAATATCGCGTTCATCTCCGATATGCTCTGTAGTTTTGTATTGCCTCATGGTCGTTCACCCTCCTGAATTCTTTATGGTGAATGTCAAACTGATGGTATGCAGGATCAACAAGAATTCTTCTGTCTCCTATTTTGACTTCTGCGCATGCATGGTTCACCCTTTCCCCTTTATAGTCAACATCAACATGCACAAGTGTTGCTTCAAGCCCCACTGCCCGCGCGGCTGCTATATACAAATAGGAGAGTTCAAGGCAAAGCCCGGACTCATTCTGAAACGTTTCTATGGAATTTCTTGTTTTTCTTCCGTCTTTGGGAAGATACTCCAGGCCTTCCACCCAGTCGTAAAGCCGCCTGGCTTTCTCAAGGTCGTTCTTTGCATCTCCCGCCTCTTTCCATGCTTTCTCGTAAAGTTCCTTCGTGATGAGGTAAGGCGCATCTTCACTGCTCTCCGTCAAAACCACGACATAATCATCCGAAATGTTCTCCATAAACCTGTCAAGGATAAGCGTCGTGTCCACTATTGTGGTGTCTCTTCTGTATATGATTGTGTCTTTTACTGTTCTTTCTTCAAGGGTTGGCGCTATTAAGAATACATACCCTCTGTCTGTTTGCTTCTGGTCGTTGTTTGCTGTATTGTATGTTCTTGCTCTGTCTGATGTATGCTTTTCCTGGGTAACTGTTGTCGGACCCGGCTGCACCTCTTTGTTTTCTTTGCTGTTGTTCCCGGAATAGTATATTATGGCTGCAGCCAGAGCAGCGGTCAGGAAGGCCTTTCTGAGGAAACCGCTTTTTCCGGGCTGATAGTACCCCTGCACTTTTTCTTCGAGCAATCCCATGCACTAATTAGTGCATTTTATTTAAGAAGAACCTTGTCCAGTGAATTCCGAAACTCTTTTCTGCGATTAGAATTTGTTCCGGTCATTCCGCAAACTTTTCAGAATGGAAGAAACAGGCCGGAATCTTTCCGGCTCGAAGAAAGCTATTTTCCGTGTATGTACTCGTGCAGCGCGCCTCCCATCATGTTTTCGAACTCGCGGTCTACTGCCCTCATTTCTGTGTAAATCCTCTCTGCTGCGCGGCCGATATTTCCGAAACTCGCATGAGCGACAACGCTGCTGTCATATGCTCCAATAACGCGTTCGGCAGAGGACTTCGCAACATACATCAACCTTCCGACGTGTTTGCTCAGACGCTCGAGAAGAGGTTTCAAGCCGCTTGAGAATCTTCCCTGCGCTTCCATGTTTGCTATTGCCGGAAGAACGGTTCTTAGCGTCTCAAGATATCCTCTTGCAGCATCTTCCACTCTCTCCGTGAAACCAAGCGTTTCGTTTAGCATCTCTGCAAAACTTTCAACCCCTCTTTCGTTAATCGTGTAGAAATATCCTCTTTGCTGGCTCATTCTGTAGGTGTTCCTGGTGGACCGGAGGGCTCTTTTGGCTTCTCTCACTTCTCTCCGCAACTCAAGCCATTTCGGATCGGACGGTTCAAGTTCTTCGAGCATTCGTTCCTTCGCTCTGTAGATATCATGAACGATTGCATATTCATCTATCGTCTTGTCCAGTGTTTTCACATCGTTGTGAAAATGCTTGTCCAGGTTGTCAAGATAATTGTGAATGTTTTGTATGCTTCGCTCTGCGTGGGCTCTTACCGGAGCCACAAGACGCAGAAGCTCGTCTATCGCTGTCATTTCCAGCTCGAGGGTCTGGTAGCTGTTCAGGGGGCGCATTCCGAACTGCTCCACGACTCTGTTTCTTAAATCAAGGTACTTTCTGTAAAAAGGCGAGTTTTCCCCTCTTATCTGTCTTTCAAACTCTGCGTGGAAACCGGTCGCCGTTTTTATTAGGGCTGCCGCCGCCTTTCCGTCCAGCGGAACCTCGTATTCGCTTAACGGCTGTCGGGCAATCCTTTCAGAGTATCTCTTCAAAGCGTCTTCAACTTCATCTTCCTCCCGCGGCCTGAATGCCTCTTCAAGTATTGTTTTCAATCCCATTACGACCACCTTTTCATTTGACATACTCGTAAATGTCGTTCAACCACCCTTTTATCCTGTCCCTGGCTTTCTTCCTGAAGTCCTCGTGCTGAAACTTGTTCTTTTCAGTGCCTATCAGGATGCCTTCTTTCCATCTGGATGAGTAAATTGTTTCGTCAAACTTCCAGCCGCCGGGTGTCAGCACGTACTGTTCTATTTCGTAGCTTGTAATGTCATCTTTTGTGTTTCCGAACTCGTCTTTTATCTCGTACTTGACTCCTATCTGCGCTCTTGTCATGTTGTTGTCAATCACGATGTCGTCTCCCCCTGGATTATACCCTTCTATGCTTTTTGCCAGAATCTCGAATGCTTCGTTTGTCTTCTGGTATTCCAGAATTTCGCCGGGATGCAGTCGCTGATAATCTTTCTTCTCCTGTTCCCACC
>RFJB01000025.1 GCA_003695045.1 Candidatus Woesearchaeota archaeon
GTTCTGAACAGATCTTCAGAACTCTGTCGATTGGGATTAACGGATCAAAGCCGTATTCTTCCCTGGCTGAAGAACTGAGGGGCTCGAGCTCGAGCTTGGAAGGTATTATCACAACCAGAAAGCGAGAGTGAATTTTCTCTGTCTCGGATTTCATATCAGAGATTAGTTTCTGGGTTAGAAGGTAGCAGTCCTCCCCCTTGTTGTTCATAAGATTTTGAGAATAAAGGCCCCCTGGATTTACCGAACGCAGTCCGAGATACTCAAAGAGTGACCTGCCCCTTTGCCACAGAAAAGATAATGTTCTGACTTTTCCAAGCGTTCTCGAAAGCCGGCTTACAAAACTTTCCGAACCCTTGGTAACCTCGCCCTGAGAGTAACCTGTAAGAGTTATGTTCCTTTTAATGATGCCGCAGTTCTCTGCAGGATCGTTGATATAATATGCCAAAATAACTATGTCAGGCTTGATTTTTGAATATTTCCTAAGAAGGGGAAGCTCCTGTTTCTGGGAGTACCCCGCGACACCAAGTCCGATAATGGACCATGAAGGAAGCGACTTCTGGAGAACCGCAGGAAAAGATTCGTTGTAATTGACGCCATGGCCTGCAGTAAAAGAATCCCCAAGAATCAGAATCTTATGATGTCTGGAAAGGTTCCATTCAGGACCTCTAAATCCCTCGCTGTTGGTTGAGAATTCTGTCGAAAATTCGTATGAAGGGAAGCTCCCTTTAAAGTTTGGTTTCATCCTGTAAGTCAGGTTATTATCTGGGGTGTAAACACCCTTGCCATCAGAATCAAGTATTCTGTTTGGAGGAGTGAGCAACCTTATTGAAACCTCAAGAATTGAAAAAATGAAAAGGAGAGAAACAGATAAGAGAAGCATGTTGAATAGCAGATTTTTGCGGTTTTTATTTCGCGAAGGCATGAAAACACCCGAGGGAACTTGTATTTATATGTATTTCCATGTATAAGAATGAACAGGAAAAATTAAGGCAGGGAGTCCATATAAGCAAACCTTATTTAAGGTCGAATTATATTAGAGGATGGCTATGGGCAGGGATAAATCGAAAATAAAGCAGAACGCAGACATCAGGAATGCTGTCATCCTGGGAGTCCTTGGAATCGCGGCATTCTACCTGTTGGCTTACGGCTCGCTCAAGATTGAGGGGCTGGTGGGTGAGGAGCTCACAGTATCTGTAGAACCGGCAAATGTCGGCCTGAACCTTTACCATGGAGAATCCAAGGATGTAAGGTTCGCTGTAAGCTCAAGGAACGCGCCTTTATGTGCCGCAGATTGCAATTACTCATTCGTATCTCTGGAAAACAACTCGGAGCTCGCTTCGGGAAGCATGAAGCTGGGGAAAGAAGAGCAGCAGGACATAACAGTCCAAATAACAGCCCCGAAATACGGAAGCGGTCAGCTCATTTACCGGCTATCGGTTGAGTGCAGAAATGCCGGAGCATTATGCCAGAAGAAGGACTCTGCTTCTTCTGCTTCAAGCTTCATAACAATGAACTTCGGACCCTCGCCGGAGGAGGAGGAGATAATAAGAAACCTCAACAAAACCCTTTCTGAATTCTTCGCAGGCATAATTTCTGCAGACAGGAACCTTCTTCTTGTCGAGAACATCTCGGAAAGTGAAGCTGTGAACAGGGTGTTGTTCAACGACAAGGCACTACTGAAAGAAAGGGTTATGGACGTTAAGAAGAACTTCCTGATGCTTGTTAATGCTGCCAAAAACTTTGATTCATTGTGGAGGTCTGAACGCTATCTGGAACTGGATGGCGAAATCGGTAAAGAGGACTATGCTGGAATGCTCAAGGAAACAAATGCCAGCATTACGAATCTTTCCAAAGAGCTGCGCGCCCTTGTTTCCAAGTGGAACTCGTTCGTTGAGGAGTATGAGAATATTACGAACAGGACAATCGTTATCTCGGATGCGTGCGAGAGTTTGATTTCAAGCCGGAGCAAACTGCGGGAGGAATGCTCGGACTTCATTTCGCTCTTCAACAGCATAAGCCGAAACATATCTCAGCAGAAATACAGCAGCGAAAAGGCAGAAAGCGCATTGAATGCCTTGATGAAGAAAGAAGTGCTTCTTGAGAGCAAACTGAATGACGAAGCAGCCGGGATGCTCTCCAACGCAGAGAATCTCTCTTTCATGAAGGACGTCTTTCTGTGCGGAATCAAGGAGAGGTGCGGTGAAGATCCGGGAAAAGTTCAGAATGAAGGGGTTAATCAGGAAGCAGGAAAGCAGGAAGCTCTTAAAGCCCGAATTGATGCTTTAAGAGAACACTGCAGGGAATTCAGCAACTTCGATGAAGAGTTTGCACAGGCGGATTTGAATCTTCTTAAGAACTTCTCAGGTTATTTCGACATACGCATAAATGATGTTGCCCGTCCCGACAGGGAGTTGTTGCTGCGCGAGAAAGACAGGGTGGTGTCGCTTTTAGGGCTGAACCACACACAACAGCGACTGGCTGGTGAAGAGTTCAAGAGAAGAATTCTTGCTGTCCTGACGCAACCTTCTCCTGCGTTTATGGAGGAGAGCAACAACAGAATATTGGTAAAAAGCAACATGCTTTATCCCGAGTATTTCGCAATAATGGGAAAGGAGTGGAACCTTTCGGGAGAGAACATTAACAGAACAGAGGTTTATGACAAACTTCTAAGAGTTTCGGTTGATATCCGGGGCGATGAGCTGCTTCTCGCATCCGGAATCCGGAATTGTCCTGTTGAGAAGGGGAATGTAAGCGGTGATTTGGAACCGCTCTTTTTTTCTGAGCTGAAAGAGGCCGTTCTCGAGTTTCCGGCTGTGGAAAGCAAACTCAATTTTTCCATAAGCATCAACCCGCCGCTTTGCTGCGTTTTTTCGCAGTGCAGGCCGTGCTGCCATGATGAAGAGTGCATGAATGATGAGAGGTCGTTTCCTGTCGTGCTTGTGCACGGGCACGCTTTCAGCAGGGAAACATCTCCTGATTATTCATTGAAGATATTTGACAAACTCCAGAAGAGGATGGAGGAAGACGGTTATCTCAGTGCCGGATTCCTCAGTCCCAGAACGGATGTTGAGTCCATAGGCAGGAATAGCTGGGGCCTGTCCGGACTGCCCGTAACAGTCAGAGTCACATATTACTATGACGCTTACAACGAGAACGGGAAATACGTTGCCTTCCCTGAAAAGTCCGAAAGCATAGATGTCTATGCA
>RFJB01000026.1 GCA_003695045.1 Candidatus Woesearchaeota archaeon
GCCTTGAGATGGCTAATGCGATAACATCCTTCGGCAGGCACATAATCCAGGAAACAGCCAAGGTTGTTGAAAGCAAGGGTTTTGAGGTCATATACTCTGACACCGACTCCGTGTTTCTGAAGGGCAGGGAAGGAAAAAAAGGCGGGGAAAGCGTCAAAGAGTTTGTTGAGAGGGTTAATCTTGCGCTGCCTGAACTCATTAAGCTGGAGTATGTGGGGACTTATCCGGCCGCCCTGTTTGCAGAACCAAGATTGAAGCACGACAACGAGGGACGCGATGAACGTTCAAAACACAAGGGCGCGAAGAAGAAGTATGCCCTCCTGACAGAAGACGGGAGGATAGTGGTAAAGGGTTTCGAGTCGGTAAGGAGAAACTGGAGCCCGATTGCGAAGAAGGTCCAGCATCAGGTGTTGAGAATTCTTCTTGAAGAGGGCAGCGTCAAAGGCAGGGAAGCGCAGTCCCTGGAGGAGGCAAGGGAGGTGGTAAACACCATCATTGAAGATGTGAGGAAAAGAAGGATTCCGAATTCGGAGATGATAATAAGCACTGTCCTCCAGCGGGACCTTGACGACTATGACATTTCAGCGCCGCATGTTGAAGCAGCAAAAAGAATGAGGGATCAGGGATTCAGGGTGGAGAAGGGATGCCTTGTGAAGTACATAGTGGTTCCCTCGGGAGAAGAGAGCGTAAGCCACCGCGTGCGGCTGCCGTGGGAGGTGCCCGAAGGCGGCTATGATGCCGAGTATTATGTGAGGCATCAGATTCTGCCTGTTGTGGAGGGAATTCTTTCCACTTTTGAAAGCCCGCAGGAAAGGAATTCAAACACTGAAAACAGCACTCTGTCAAAACAATAGCAGCACACTGCTGAACAGCGCCAACCCGGGAAGTTCCGGCTGACCCTGAGAAGTTCCATAACCCCCAGGAAGTTTCAACCAACCCTGAGAAATTCCGACCAACCCCAAGAAGTTCCAACCAACATTAAGTTCTGCGAAGCGCTTTCTAAAGAGAACAAGAAGAAACGCTTTGAACTGCCGCCATGCCTGGAAAACATTTAAATAACGTCCCTGCGTTGCCACGGCATATGGCAGGAAAAAGCAATGACGCGGGAGAAACAAAACAGGGAAAAGAAGCTATCGGGTTTGTCATACATCCCACTTACACCGTTGAAAGAGACGCTGAAGGAAAAGAGAAAGCAGTTGTTCTTCTCTGGGCAAGGTTGAAAGACGGAAGAAGCGCGCTCATACGAAAGAGTTTCAAGCCGTATTTCTTCATCCGGGAGGATGACGAGAAGGAAGCCCTCAAGGCAATAAAGGACGGAGGGCTTGAAAACCGGGTGGCAGGCGTTGAAAAGACAGACCTCAGGACGCTCGCAAACACTGACGAAAGCCCTCCGGACGGCTTCAAAGTGACGAAGATAGTTGCCATCCTTCCAAGGGATGTGAAAGACATAAGGAAGCTTCTTGAAGAATCAGGAATCAAATGCTATGAGGCAGACATTCGCTTTGCGTATCGCGCCATGATGGACTGGGGCGTGCATTCAACATTCAGGATAAAGAACGGCGTCTGGACAAATCCGGACGGGCTTTGCGTTGATGTCGTGTGTGAAGAACCGGACATCGGACCTCTTGAAGACTCGGAAAAGTTCTTTCCCCGCCTCAAAGTTCTCTCTTTTGACCTGGAGTCCGACAAGGAATCAGGAAGGGTTTACTGCGTGAGTTTTGTGATGAAAACCCTTAACGACAGCGCCTTTGAGGATGAGAAAAAAGAAAGCATCATCGTTTCCAACGAAGAGGTAAGAGGGGCAAAAAGCGTGGCTTCAGAAAAGGAGCTGATAGATGCATTCTCAAGGACTGTGAGGGAGTGGGACCCTGATGTGATAACCGGCTGGAATGTTATTGATTTTGACCTGCACCATCTCAGCCAGAGGGCTTCTTCTCTCAAGACGAAGCTTTTGATAGGGAGGGACTCGTCGGAGGCCAATCTCAGAATACAGTCAAGTTTTTTCAGGGATTCTACTGCAACAGTTCAGGGGCGGGTGGTGATTGACGGAATTCAGGCGTTGAAAGGCGCATTCATTAAACTGCCGGATTACAAGCTGGCCACTGCAGCAGAAAAGTATTCTGATGACAAGAAGCTGATAGAGGTTACCGGAAAGCAGAAGTATGAAGAGATAAACCGGCTCTATGAAGAGAACAGGGAAGAACTTGTAAAATACAACATGATGGATGCAAAGCTCGTGCTTGACATTCTTGAGAAAAGCAGCGTGCTTGGTCTTGTTGTGAAGCGCTCCCTTCTTACGGGAATGCCCCTCGACAGGGTTAATGCAAGCATTGCAGTTCTTGACTCGCTCTATCTGAGAGAGCTGAGAAAGAGGGGGCGGGTTGCGCCAACATCGGGCCAGTACTCGGAGAGCAGGGGGATCGGCGGCTTTGTCATGCAGCCCAAGCCGGGAATTTACAATTATGTTATTGTGTGCGACTTCAAGAGTTTGTATCCGAGCATCATGAGGACTTTCAACATCGACCCCATGACTTTCATTCCTGAAAGCAGGGTCACAGAGGAGATGATAAAGAACAAGGAGGTGATTCCTGCTCCGAACAACGCTTTCTTTTCAAGAGAGCCGGGAATAATTCCGGGCATAATCGAAAGGTTCTGGAAGGCGAGGGAGCAAGCGAGAAAGCACGGCGACGAACTCGCGAGATACGCCATAAAGATTCACATGAACTCCATTTACGGAGTGCTCGCAAGCCCCAACTGCAGATTTTTCAACAGGAAGATAGGCAATGCTATTACCAGTTTTGCGCAGCACTTCATAAAGATGACCGCAGCGATTGTGAGGGAAAAAGGTTACGAGGTCATTTACGGCGACACGGACAGCATTTTCATCGACCTTGAAGCGGACAGTTATGAGGAAGCCCAGAGGATTGGAAGGCAGATTGAGGAGGGCATAAACATTTTCCTGAGGGAGCATATCAAAAGAGAGTACCGGCTCGAGAGTTACATGGAGATGGAATTTGAGAAAACATTCATTGCGCTTGTGATTCCGAAGATGCGCGGCTCCGACTCGGGAGCGAAGAAGAGGTATGCGGGGCTTGTTCTTGATTCCGATGGAAAAGAAAAGATTACCTTTACGGGGCTTGAGAGTGTGAGGCGGGACTGGACGGACCTGGCGAAGGAGTTTCAGCATGAACTTTACAGGCGCGTGTTTAAGGGTGAAGAAGTTGCGAGTTTTGTAAGGAAGTTCATTAAAGAAATCAGGGAAGGAAAGCATGATTCGAAGCTGGTTTACCGGAAGGCGTTGCGGAAGGATGTTGATGAGTACACCAAAACGACGCCGCCGCATGTGAAGGCGGCGAGAATGCTTGACCGGATTGAGAGCAGCATCATTGAATACGTCATTACCACAAATGGTCCTGAACCGGTTCAGAAGAGGATGCATCCCATTGACTATGACCATTACATTGAGAAGCAGGTAAAGCCCATTGCCGACAGCGTTCTTGAGCTTTACGGCACATCCTTTGACGATCAGTTGCAGGGAAGCACCCAGAAGAGCATCTTTGACTTCTAAATGCAGTTTGGGAAATATATTTCTTGGGACAACAATGCTTATATATGACTTCAATACATATTAGTATACTTTTTTGTATCCCAATATCGCTCATTCATGCATTCCCATATTGGCTCATTTGCTTCCCGTTCCTCCTGAAAACGCACCACACCTGAAAATGAGCGAGAAAGACCTATTTACGTGGCTTGAAAGAGAAAATCTTCTTGAAACAGCAAAGAAGAGCTATCCGGCATTCAAATCAATTCTGAACAACTCCCTCAAACTGCACGGCGAAAAACTCGTTCTTATCGGCGACTTCGGACTGCCAGAGCACCGGGTCAGCCCTCTCGTGCTTGCATGCTACGCGCTTGCAGCCAGAGAGATGAATGCCGACTACGAGATTCTTGTCAAAGACATAACAGCAAACAACGACTCGGAAGACATAGCCGAACGCCTCAAACATCTCAGCAGCCAGAATTCAATCGTGGCTGTGATGTCGCAGAAGTTCAACCGCCTGGCAAAACTTGAAAAGAGCTTCAGGACATTCGTCAGGGAGAGAAGGCACAGGTTCGTAAGCACGCCGGGGCTCGCGCAGTTAAGCACGGAGCACTTCCAGCATCTGGTTGACGCTCTTTCAGTTGACTACTACGAGATGTTTGAAAGGGGCCAGCGGCTGAAAAGAGTGATAGACGACGCATCGGAATTGTTCATCAGCACAGACAGGGGAACCGCACTCCACATTGATGTAAAGAACATGCCCGGCATAAACAATTCAGGCATATACGAAAAAAGCGGCAGTGGAGGGAACATTCCCGCAGGAGAAGTGTATTGCGCTCCGAACAGAAACAGGGTTGAAGGCAGAGTCGTGGTTGACGGCTCAATAAGAACCCTTGAAGGAACAATACTTCTCAAGAAGCCGGTAACGATGACATTTGAAAAGGGCCTTCTCGTTGAAATGGAAGGCGAATCGGCAAAGTACCTTGAAGAGTCGTTAAGGTGGGCTGAAGAGAACTCTTCAAGACCCTATGGGATAAGGCGCTTCGCAGAGCTCGGCATAGGAACAAACCCGAAAGCATCCATAGTGGGACCGACAGTGATAAACGAGAAAGCCCTCGGAACAGCGCACATCGCAATAGGAAGCAACTACTGGTTCGGAGGCAGCATATATGCGCCCATACATCTGGACCACGTTTTCAAGAACCCGGTCATAGAGGCAGACGGAGAGAGAGTGGACTTCTAGAAGCGAACCGGCAACAAACATCAGAGCAAACTCTCAAGATAATGGGGTGAGAGGGGCGCCGGGTCGACCTCGACTTTTCTGCATGCTTTCCAGAATGCCTCAAGAAATTTTTCAGCGCTCATCAGTTCCATACTACGGAGAACTTCGTTCGCCCGTTTTACGCTCTCAATAACCATAATAAGCTGACCGCTGAAAATATGCCTCCCGAAAGCGTGATTATTGACCTGCCTGCAACCGAATCCCCTGAGGACGTGGGTGTCGTTGTTCAAAACAAGCGATTCGAGCTTTTTCTTTTCTACCAAAAGCTCTCTGGGGCATAGCCACAAGCTGGTAAAGTCAAAACTCTTTGCTGCGAATATTGTCCAGAACATGAAAGTGGCAAAAGAATGAAGTGCTCCGGAATCATAAGCTTCAAGATGCCAAAGCGTTCTTCTGTCAGAGCGCGCCAGAAGAAGGCGCAGGTCGTCGCGGTATTTGTGAAAAACAAGACCTGCTCTGCTGAAATCCGCCAAAATTTTTTCGCCCTTCGCTGACCTTATTGTCATAGCGCCGCCTGCGATGGCTTCAGCCCTGAGATTCTCAAGAAAAACACTCACCGAAAAAGCAGGAGAATCCTCCTTGTTGCCTCCGAACTCGCCAAAGTGCTCGAGTTCGTGCAGGATGGTCTTGTAAATCCTCTGAAGAAGAACATTCTTCCTGCTTTCAGAAAGGCCTTCTTCAAGAAGCAGATTTGCAAATAAGTTTCCGAAGTAGATGTTCATGTCAAGAAGGGTAAATGGCGATCTGGACTTCACTGATGCTGCGGTCATGGGTCCCCGTTCATTGCTCAACGGAGGTTCAAGACGGACATTGATTGTCGTCAGATTTGACTTGAGCAGGTCGGGATTTTTCCTGAGTGCCGTTTCAATGCATGAGCGTATTATGCTTATGGCTGATTTTTCTATCGCTTCCCTCTTGCGGGGAGATCTCTGCAGACGGGGGATTGCATCGGATTTGACACCTAACCTCTCAAGCACTCTTAAGCTATCTTCCGTCTGTTTTGGCGAGCAAAGCATGTATGAGATTATCTTCAAAAAGACAGTTTTACCTTCAACATCAATCCTCTCGCTTAATTGAACAGGACGAATGTCTTCCTCGCCGTTGGAAAACCGGAGCCCGGCCAGAAGGTTTTCAAGTTTGCCGACGCGGGAGAGAATGTCCGACACCTGCTTGCGGGCGCCGCCCTCTGATAAAGCCAGAATCTTGAGCGCCCATGTTTTAAGCTCGCGTGTTCGCATAACCAGTCTCCCAAGATGCCGATTAAGATAGGGTCCGAAAAGAAAATGAAGCGCTTCTGAACTGGAACTGCCGTGGGCGTCATCTTTGAAAAAAAGATCGGATTCAACCCATGATTTGAGATTGCCCTTATAGAATCCGCGCTCAAGAGCAACTCTTTTGAGGTCTCCGAGGATGCTGGAGTATAATGCCCTGGCTTCAGCAAGAAACAGCTTTTTCTGCTCTTCTTTCCTGCGGCTTGCCATAGACAGAAAATTGCTACCTCCCTTTTTATATATTGCTGTAAGCATTGTTTTCTTCAGAACTCTGTTTACCCTGAATCAGTTAAAGGCGCAGTCCTTCAAAAACTTTATAAAGAGCGCCCGTTTTTATCACACTTCATCATACTTTGTAAAGAATAAATATATGCGACGAAGCACATGCAATGCAAAGGAGGCGTGACATAAATGACTGAAAGCCAGAAGAAAGAAAAAGAGAAAGAAAAGAATGATGACCTCTTCCAGAGCGCTCTCATACCATTCAGAAAAGCGGCAGACCTTCTCGGCGTCCATGAGGAGCTCATGAACATTCTTCTGGAGCCGAAAAGAATGATTATTGTCTCAATACCTGTTACAATGGACGACTGCACCACAAAGGTCTTCAGGGGCTACAGAGTGCAGTACAACGACATGCTCGGACCGACAAAGGGCGGGATAAGATATCATCCCGATGTCAATATAGGCGAAGTGAAAGCGCTCGCCTTCTGGATGACCTGGAAGTGCATCATCGCAGACATTCCCTACGGAGGAGCAAAGGGCGGAATCTCGGTCAACCCGAAGGAACTCTCAAAGGCAGAGCTTGAAAGGTTGAGCAGGGCGTATGTTCAGGCGCTTGCCCCTTTCATAGGGCCTAACAGGGACATTCCCGCGCCGGATGTTTACACAAACCCCGAAGTCATGGCGTGGATGACTGACGAATACCAGAAGATAGTGGGGCAGCCGGTCTTCGGCGCCTTCACGGGAAAGCCGGTTGTTTTCGGCGGCTCAAAGGGACGGGACATAGCAACCGCTCTCGGGGGCTTTTACATAACTGAAAAGGCAGTGGATGTCTTCGGCATCACAGAAAAAACGGCAGCCATTCAGGGCTTTGGAAATGCAGGCATGACCATGGCGCATCTGCTTCACGAAGCCGGCTACAGCGTCGTAGCGGTTTCCGACTCAAAAGGCGGAATCTACCAGAAGGACGGAATAGATATTCCCAAACTCATAGAGCACAAGAAGAAGACGGGAAGCGTTGCGGGATTCCCGGGAACGAAGAAGATAACGAGCAGAGAGGTTCTTGAACAGGACGCCGCCATACTCGTTCCTGCAGCGCTTGAAAACCAGATAACAGAAGAAAATGCGGACAGGGTAAAGGCAAAGCTTGTTGTTGAGCTCGCAAACGGGCCTACAACTCCGGAAGCGTCAGAGATTCTCTTCAAGAAGGGCATTCATGTGCTGCCTGACATTCTCGCGAATTCGGGCGGCGTGACCGTGAGTTACTTTGAGTGGGTCCAGAACCAGATGGGCTATTACTGGAGCGAGGAGGAAGTCAGGGAGAAACTGAAAGAAAAGATGCTTTCAGCGTTTGATAACGTGAACAATGCAGCAAATCTTTTCAAGACGGACATGAGAACAGGAGCATACATCCATGCACTGCAAAAGCTCATTGAAGTGCTGAAGTACAAGGGCTTTACTGCCACATGCACCATTCCCGGAAAGATGGAGCAGAAGTGGTTTTTGAACAGTCACGGAAAATGAAAAAAGAAATCAAGAGGGACAGCGAAGAAAGCGGCCTGAAGCAGGTAATCATCGTGAGGCAGGACCTCAAGCTGCCCAAGGGAAAGCTCGCTGCGCAGGTCGCGCACGCCTCCACCATGGCGCTTCTTAAAGCGGATATAGAAAAGGCATCGAAGTGGGAAGCGGAGGGAATGGCAAAAATAGTCCTCAAAGTGCCCGACGAGAGAACGATGATGGAATTCTTCCAGCGGGCGAAAGAAGCCGGCTTGAAGCCGGCGCTCGTGACAGACGCTGGAAAAACTGTTGTAGCGCCCGGAACAAAGACATGCATAGGCATAGGGCCTGCTGAAGCAGACAAGATTGACGAGATAACGGGGGACCTCAAGCTCCTGTAAGCAGTATTTAATCTCTGCTAAGAAGCATAAAAGCCGGAAGAACAATTGGAATTCTCTATCAAAATATTTAAATAGTGCGCGGTTTTCGGCTTTTCCATGACAGAACAAGAAGAAACAAACCGGCTTGTAGAAGAGCGCAAGAGAAAGCTCGCTGAACTCAGGGAGAGAGGCATTACCGGATACGCGTACAAGTTTGTGAAAACGCATGATTCGATTGGTGTAAAAGAAGCGTTCGAGAAAGACCCTGCAAGCGTCTCAAAGGTCAAAGTGGCAGGAAGGATTATGGCCCTGCGCAGGATGGGCAAGGTCACTTTCAGCCACATCCAGGACGAAAAGGGAAAAATCCAGATTTATTTCGCAAAGGACAATCTCGGAGAGAGCTATAAGCTTCTCAAGAAGATGGACATCGGCGACATCGTCGGTGTTGAAGGGAGCGTCTTTTCAACCAAGACGGGCGAAACAACAGTTAATGTTGAGAAATTCGAGATTCTCACAAAATCGCTCAGGCCTCTGCCCGAGAAATTCCACGGCCTGAAAGACCCGGAACTGAGGTACAGGGAGAGGTATGTTGACCTCACCGTCAATCCCCATGTAAGGGAGATATTCATAACCCGGAGCAGGATAATAGAAGCAATAAGGGAGTTTCTTCTCAAAGAGGGCTACCTTGAAGTTGAAACGCCAATACTACAGCCGATTTATGGAGGCGCAGCCGCAAAGCCCTTCATAACTTACCACAACGCCCTGAAGATGAACCTTTACCTGAGAATATCAAACGAGCTTTATCTCAAACGCCTTCTGGTAGGGGGTTTTGAAAAGGTATTTGAGTTCTGCAGGGACTTCAGGAATGAAGGCATCGACACAACGCACAACCCCGAGTTCACGCAGATGGAAACCATGACTGCTTATGCCGATTACGAGGACAGCGCCAAGCTTCTGGAGAGGATGCTTGAGCATGTCGCAAAAAAGCTGGGAAAGCTCGAGCTTGAATATCAGGGGAAGAAGATTTCGCTCAAGGCGCCTTTCAGGAGAATAAAGATGGTTGACGCCATCAAAGAAAAGACAGGCATTGACGTGATGAAGTGGAAGAGCGTTGAAGAGGCAAGGAAGGACGCGGAGAAGCTGGGGCTTAAGATTGATGACAGCATGGGAGTTGGAGCAATAATTGCGGAAATCAGTTCAGAGCTTGTGGAGCCGGAGCTTGAACAGCCCACAATTCTGATGGATTATCCTA
>RFJB01000004.1 GCA_003695045.1 Candidatus Woesearchaeota archaeon
CTTGCTGACTACAACCAGAATGAGAATGCCCCGAAGGTTGTCGCTCTGAGAAATATTGACCAGTCGGAAAAGATAATGTTCATGATTGCCGAAATATTCGTTGTCTGCGTCAGGATACTCCGCCATGTTTCTGAATTGATAGGGGACAACTCCAAGAGATGGGCGGGAGAGACCCTGATAAATGAGATAAGGAAATGGATTGAGGATATAATCAGCCAGCTCCATGACTTCATGAGAGTCAGGTATCACGAAGCAAAGAACACTCTCAAGAGCGAAGAGAATCTCATAGATGCGGACAAGGAGTTTGTAAGAAAGCTCATGGAAGAGTTTGAGAAGGCAAAGGACGAACTCAACAACTGGAAGAAAGGCGAGAAGAATCTTTCGGAGATTCTTGACCAGCTTGCCAGCATGGTTCTGAAACTTGCTTCTCCGCGTGCTCTTAAAGAAATCAAAGAGGAAAAGCCGCCCCACCTATTCGGGGACAGGTCGCTGATAAGCATAGAACTCAGGAACATAGTGCTATTAAGAGAGGGACTCAAACAGCAGATCAGAAACATAAATTACATCATTACATACTTCACAGAGAATGAATTGAAGCCTGATAACTTCGGGCACAAACGGATAGCGCTTACGGGACCCACAGAGGATTTCAAAAGACCTCTTGAGCAGTTAAAGGAGGACTGGGAAAACAAGAAGAAAGAACTGGAACCCAAGCTGAACGACATAAGTCAGCAGACCACAAGGCATGCGGAGTATTGGAGCAGCCAGCTTGAGGACCTCGCAAAGTTCAGAGAGAGAGCAGAGGAGGTCCGGGAGGAAATTGCGAATTATCCGACAAGCGAGACATTCCCCGAGGAAAGCAAACAGTATTACCTGGAACATGCTATTGATCCGGAAATCAGAAGAATACTCACTGAGATAAACGACTTTGTGACTGCCATTGAGAACATATTATGGAACCTCCGGTTTGACCCGGGAATCAGCGGCAAACTGGTGCTGTCGGTTATTGACGCCATAATCAAAGGGGCGCAACTTTCAGGCACGCCGGAGGGAAGGAGACGGCTGGACAATGAGGGCAACACGGTTGAAGGGCTTGTCAGATTCCTCATCTCAGAGATGGGCCATGTGAGCAGGAAAGAGCCCGAAAAGCGAAACGAGGAAGCGCACAGAGAAGCAGTGAAGAAGATTGAAGACGCCGTGAAGGCAATAAACAGGGCGTGGAAAAAATCAAAACTTAACAGGGCATAGCAAGATGGCTGAAGAACAGGACAGGAAGGAAGGGATAAGAAAGCTTTTGGGAGTTCTCAACTCCATAGCAGAGTCAAAAGCTTTTGAAGAGTACAACCTTCCCCTCATCGAAGCATTCAAGTACGTTTTCCTCTCCCGCAAAGAAGAGAATGAATTTCTCATTCTTGAACTGAATAAAAAGGATGAAGAACTTTCAAGGCGGCTGTCTGACATGACCAGAGCTGCTGAGAGGGAGGTTCAGGACATAACAACCGGCGCGGAGAACATAAAGAAGAGGATTGACGACCTGAGGGCCCTTGGAAGAGTAGTTGCCGACCTCATAGCCAGAATCAATGATGAATCCGCAAAATCCAAGGATGAGACCCTTGCAAAACTTGAGGCGATTCAGGAAAAGTACGACAGGGAGTTTGCGGCCACCGAGAAGATAAAAGACCCTGAAGAGAGAAAAAAAGAGCAGGAGAGAATAAAGAGAAGAAGAATAAAGGTTGACAGAGCAGTAATACGAGAGCGGCGGAAGCTTGCGTTAATGGGAAAAGATGTGGATGCTGCCCGTGAGCTCAGGGAAAAGCTCAAAGAGAAGATGCAGGAGCTTGCTGGCAAGCTTGGAGAGGACTACAAAGTCATATCAGACCTGACCAGGGAGAAGTATGACAAGGCACTGCACTTTGCCAGCGAACGCTTCGAAATTTACAAGGAAATAATACGAAGATGCCTAATAGAGGGAAAAGTCGTAAAAGAATTGTGGGAGGGGTACTCAGAACTTCTTCTGCCGACCGTTCAGGACAATTATGAGATTGCAGAGAAACAGACGAGGGAACTCAACAGAATTATAGCAGTCGTCAACAGGGAAGGCAGCGTAAAATTCGAAGTTCCGGACAGAAAGATGCAACCGGACAGCGCGCTTGCAGAAGCTGTCAAAAACCTCAACAAGAACTTTGATATGCTGACCTTTGAGAATGTTCTTTACATGGGATGGCAACTGCTCCTCCTTCCAGGAGCGTCGCTGAAGAAGTCGGAAATCAAAAAAGCCCTAGAGGAAATGAGAAAGTTTGACGCTCTCAGCGCTTCCAAATCCGGATCTGCGAACATACCCGGGGAAACACTTGCATTTATGAATCGCATCCTGAAATCATGGCAGGAGGATATAGGAGTTGCAGGCAGTCCCGGACAGAACACAGGATTCATAACGGAAGTGCTTGAGAATGTTTACACTAAGAACATGGAGGAACTCACCCAGTTGAGGGCAAACCTTACCCGCGGAAACACAAGCGGAGCCAAAAAGAGCGAAATAGGAGAGGCAATCTCCACTGTTG
This sequence comes from Candidatus Woesearchaeota archaeon, assembly GCA_003695045.1. GTDB lineage: Archaea > Nanobdellota > Nanobdellia > Woesearchaeales > J091 > J091. The sequence continues at coordinate 2,562 of RFJB01000004.1, forward strand.
ACGAGACAATATCCCTTATAGCAAAGTACCGCCAGGGGCTTGGACCTCTGAAACTGCATGAAAAGGAATTCTCCGGACTGGCAAAGCAGATGCGCCTTACTATCAAGAGGGAAGGCAAGATTCAGGTGACAACAAATCTATTTGCAGACATTATCAAGAGGAGGTCATTGTATGATAATGGGCTGTCTGATGTCCTGAAAGAGCAGATAAAAAATCAGAAGAGCATAATAAGCCGAAAACTGCAGATATACGAGTATCTCCTGTGCAAACATCTTGTTCCCCCCGAAAGGCTTGCCGGATTTTACCAGTCCTACTTCCATTATGTGCTGGCATCAAAGAGCCGGAGAAAAAAACTTGCAAAAGACCTGACCAATGTCCTGAACGACAAGCTTGAGAAGTGCAAATGCAAGCTCCTGACCCTGCAGATGCCAAAGATTCCGGCGTTGTTGGAAGAGAGAAGAAAGAGGGAAGAAGAAGCGAAGAAGAAAGCCGGGAAAGAAGCGGAAAAGGAAAAGAGCAGAACTGAAGAGGAAGCGGCTGATGCGAAAGAGGCGGAAAAGACCGTGGAGGAGATTCTCGGTCCGGAAGAAGAATCCCCTGAAGCCAGCGAGGAAGAGGCAGGTTCCGGAGAAATGAAGGGCAAGGCAGCCGCTATCCGGGCAGAACTTGAAAGAACGAAAAAGGAAGTCGAAGATATTCTCAGAGAGTTCAGAGAAAAGAGCGAAGAGGAGAGAATAAGACGCTTTGAATGGTACGTTGTAAAGGCGGACAACAGGATAAGGTATCTGATGAGAATTGCGTTGTCTGTTGAATCCGAAGAGAAGGATGGTGCGCTGAAAAGAGCGCTCCTTGAGGAAATCTCAGAGATATGCGCAGACCTCTGCATTCTGACAGTTGAGTCGCTTGAAGCGGTCAGAAAACTGGCTGTTGACAGGAGAAACATCAGAGCCGCGCTTGAGATTTCTGCTGTCAGCATGCATTTCCTTGAGAAACTGCTCAAGATTGTAGGAGAGAACGGGAAGAAGCTTTCAGAGCAGGTTGAAAGAATAATAAGAATCCGTGGAAAGCTGGAAGAAAAGCTGAAACAGATAGCGCCGGAAACTGCCGGAGAAGAGGGACTGGACAACACTTTGTGGAATGCCTTCCGCGGAATAAAGTACGGCTCCCAAGTTGTTGAGATGCTCAGGTTGTGGGAGAAGTATTCCTATGGAAGGAAGGTTGATAAGATTCGCAGAGAAGCCGACAAGCTCAGGGAAAGCACAGATGTTTACTTAAATGAGATGATTGAGAACCTTGAGAGATACTCGAAAGGTTACCCTCTGCCCGACATGAGAACAGACGAATTGAGGATTCTGGAAACGGCTGCGCATCTCATGATTAAAGAAGCAAAGGACAAAGTCAGTCCCTCAAAGGACCTTGTTCTTCTGTTGTCGCACTTGTTTGGAATGCGGGCTGAGGAGTATTCCAATCTGAAGAACAGGATACTTGGAATTATTGAGAAGGATGTTATGCGGAAGGAGAATTCAGAATTATCCTCTCTCGCGAATGTTGTGACGGGGCATGAAGGAGTGTGCAGGCGATGGCAGAGCAATGCACTCCAGTTCTGGAACAGGATAAGAGAGGCGGAGAAAAAGATAAGAGACCTTTGCGTGCAGAGCGAGAGAATAAACAGGGAAATCACGGAAAATGCCGGAGAAAACTTTGAAAGATTTGAAGAACTGGAGAATGAAAGAAGAAAGGTTCTTGATGCGTTCTTCAAATACTGCGACTGGTATGTGAAAGCGGTAAGGCCTTACATTGCTGCTTACATGAGAGCCCTTGAGAGCCAGGCAGAAAAGAGAATTGACGCTTATGCCCTGCTTGCAACCTACTATGAATTGTTTGGAAACCAAGAGGAGTTGAATTCTCTGGGCTCGCTGTGGACTGCCTACTCGCAGTTCCTGCATCCGATTGAGGAGATTAACTGGGCCGTGGCTTTCAAGAGCGGCGAGAAATTGAAAGAGAAAATCAGAGAGCAAACTGACGGAAGGGCTCCATTCAAGCTGGACGCATTTTCAATCCCCCCTAACTTCAGGGAGAGAGCGAGAAAGATTTTGGAGGATCCGAAGATAAACATTGATAAAGCATTTGAACTGTTTGAACAGTGGGTCAAAGAGAACAGATAGCGTTACCACTCAGCAAACAAAACATTTAAATAGGGGAAAATTGAGAGAAATAATGAACACGAGGTGAATGGTTATGGGTTTTCAGCTTGAACGAAGGATTGGAAAATACAGGATTAAGTTCTTTGAAAATTTGCAGAACAAGTACAAGGCAAAGCATCTTGTCAACGGCCTCAAAGAGCTCAGAAAGCTTATTGAGGAAAAGATAAAACAGGACGTGGAACAGCATTATGTAGAAAAAGCGCTCAAGGAAGAAGAGGAAGCCGTTAAGCAGATAAAAGAGATAGAGGAAGCGACCGGAATCCTCATGAGAAACATATTTGTTGAAGAAGACCAGGAGCTCCAGGATCTTGAGAAGTGGGAGAAGAACATTCTCCTGGCTTTGAAAAAGTACCACAGCATTCTCTCCCGCCTCTATGACCAGATGAAAAAGGAGGGAAGGGAAGAAGAGGCAAAGAAGCTTGACGAAGAACTCAGGAACTTCCAGGAGAGGTTTGCGCACCTGATTATTGAGGACGCCGAGAAGAGAGAAAAATACCTGAGGGAAGAATACAAGAAGTTCTTTACCGTGCTTGCCGCCGCTGAGCATCCCGAAGAAGAGAAGTTTATGGAGTCGATAACCGCTTTCTGGAAGGATGAGAATGCGAGTTATCTGGATTACTGGCTTATCAGGAGAGAAGCGAGGGAAGAACTGAAGATTGTGAAGAAAGAGAAAAAGGAGCATGAGAAGGAATACAAGCGGATTACAACATGGATCAGCGACCTCGACAAGGAACTGGACAAGGCAGAGTATCATAAAGACAGGAAGCTTGCAGGCATTATCCATTCGGAAATCCTCCAGATTACAAAGGATGTCGCCAGGCTTGCTGAAATGTTTGACAGGGCAAGCAAGATGGCTCACAAAGCAATAATGAGAATTGTCATTCTCGACCTGTCCCTGCTTGCCCTTGCCAAGGAGCTCATAAGAGGAAACATGGAGTACGTAAAGCAGATACTCATGCCGAAGAGCGATGTTGAGAAGGTAAATGAAGAAGTGAGCAAAGACCTTGTGAAAGAGATTGATGACATGATAAGAGAGTATGCGCAGGCAATAAGAATTGAGCTGAGAGAGCTTTACAGAACAGAAGACCTGGCAAAAAAGATAGCCAAAGCCGCCTGAAAAGGCAGGTCTTCAAAAAGAGGTGATTTTCAATGATGGAGCCAAAGGATTGGATTTCCGGCTTTACCGGACTTGTTGTTTTTGCAGCGGGCCTGCTGCCGCTTCTCGCAAAATTCGGAGTGGGTCCTGCATGGTTCTCTCTGGGTTTTCTCAGCGTGGGAATACTGAAATACCTTGTCGCGGGCTTCGGATTCTACCTGATTATAAACTCAATGATCGAGATTACCAACAGCAACTCAATTGGATGGATCTCCGCAATTGTTGCAGTGGTTGTCATAATAGCAGGACTGCTGCCTACGCTTGCTTCTTTTGGCGTGGGTCCCGCATGGTTCTCGCTCGGGTTCCTGTCAAGCGAGACGATGCTGGTTGTTTATCAGGTGCTCTTCCTGATTGAAGGCCTGTTCCTGATGATAGCAGCATTCGCAATGGAGATGTAAAGATGCCGGGGGATATTTTCGGCCGGAAGTATGTTCTCCGGCCTGTTTTTTACACAACGCTTCTTTCAAGAATCGTCAAGTTCTCCTCCCAGCTGATAGAAACGCTGGAAGAA
>RFJB01000027.1 GCA_003695045.1 Candidatus Woesearchaeota archaeon
CCACGAGACCCTTTGCAGGCTTGTAAATCAGATGGTGAAAGAAATCTTCTATTGGCACTTCTAGTGACTCTCCCATTTTTACGGCTTGTAATCCTTAACACATATTTAAATTTTTTTGTTATTCTGCAGTAGTATCTTTGTTTTTCTTCTCTCCCCCCAAAACCTTTATAAAGCCCTCTCTTTTCCCCGCTTTTCTCGCATAGTTTGCGGGCGGAGATGCGGGTCAAGGACCTGTCCTGTGCTTTGCACTTCATGCAGGGGCCTCCTGAATCCGGACGAGGTGTTAAAATGGGAATGTACCATTACATAAGAAAGCTGTGGAAGCGACCTAAAGACAACCTGGGAGACATCTGGCGGGAACGCCTTGTAAAATGGCGGCGGGAGCCCGCTACTGTGAGAATCGCCCGCCCTACGAGAATTGACAGGGCTCGGGAGCTTGGTTACAGGGCAAAACCCGGCTTTATTGTTGTCAGGCAGCGCATTAAGCGAGGGGGCAAGCAGCGCCCTAACGACAGGCGCGGCAGACGTCCCAAGCACAACCGCCTGAAGCTCGTGCTGGCAAAGAGCTACCAGCAGGTTGCTGAAGAGCGGGCCAACAGGATGTACCCCAACCTTGAGGTTCTGAACAGTTACTATGTTGCCGAGGACGGCAATTATTACTGGTATGAGGTTATCCTTGTTGACAGGGACCATCCTGCCGTCATCAACGACAAGAGGATATCCTGGATTTTCAAGGCCCAGCACACCCGCAGGGCATTCCGCGGCCTTACTTCTGCTGGCAAGAAAAGCAGGGGCCTGAGAAACAAGGGCAAGGGTGCGGAGAAGGCCCGCCCGAGCAACAGGGCTAAAGGCAGAAAGATAAAATAAAAACGCGGTTTACTTTCTCTTTTTCTTTTCTTCTTCCTCTTCTTCAATGAATGAAACAATGATGAGTGTTAATCCTGTGAATGCAGGTATGAAGAAACCAAGGTTTGCAGGAGTATAAAACCTTCCCGTGATTATCAAGCTCACTCCTGTGGCAACGCCTATTGTCAGCAGTATCATTCCAAACTTGATGTCTGAGCTTTTCCTGTATATCTTCTTGTATTCCCCCTTCTCTATGAGGTGCATGTTAAGCCGGTAATTAAGGTATGCCACGAAGCCGCTGAAGAAGAAGACCAGCGCCAAAAACACTATCTGCGTTACTTCGTTTGAGATATACATGCTCATTATTGCGAATTTACTTTATAAATATCTTTCTTATCTCTCTTCAGTGAATCATCAGGGAGGATTACTTTTATTAATCCTCTTAAACACCCCTTCAGCATGGCTCATGTTTCGCGATACTCATGCCAGACAAACATTTCCTGGTTCGGAGAACAATCCCAGAGAAGGATTTCTTCTTCAAGCGTGGCTGTTGTCGGGCTGGGCGCTCTCGGCTCCTGCTCTGCGGAACTTCTTTGCAGAATGGGAATCGGAACCCTGATTCTCATAGATTTTGATGTTGTGGACCTGAAAAACCTTCACAGGCAGACGCTTTACACGGAATCCGATGTCGGAAAGCCGAAGGTTCTTTCTGCGAAGGAGCATCTCTCCAAAATCAATTCCGAGATTGAACTTGCCGCTTTTCCGAAAATGCTCTCTTCGGAAAACTCTTCCGAGCTGCTCGGAAAGGCAGACCTCGTTATTGACTGCACTGACAACATGGAAGCAAGACGCGAGATAAACAGATGGGCTGTCTCGCACAGCATGCCGTGGGTGCATGCGGCGTGCGTGAAAACCAGCGGTTCTGTGATGTCTTTTCTTCCCGGCGGTCCGTGCTTTGAGTGCGTATTCTCCGATAAATCATCTCCTGACTCTTGTTCTTCTGCAGGAATACTGCCCCAGGCAGCTTCTTTTGTGTCTTCGGTTCAGGTTTCCGAAGCGCTCAAGGTTCTCCTGGGTAAAGCAACCTCCGGCACGCTGATAAGGGCTGATGTGTGGAATTACTCCCTTGAGAAGTTCTCTGTGAAAAAGAAAAAGTCGTGCCCCGCATGTTCTCAATAGCAGGGCGTCCTTTGAAAAAGTACCTTTGAAAAATCAGAATGGCCTGTACGGGTTCGGCTGCGGCCCCGGGGTTTGCGGCTGTTGAACCGGCTGCTGCTGGCCGGTTTGCTGCATCCTTTGAGGTTCAGGGGCTGGCGCTGCAGGGCTTTGAACAGGAACCTGTTCTTTCACTGCTGGATGCTCGCTTGGCTGCTCTTCCTGTTCCTCTTCGTCATCCAGATCTTCATCTTCCCCCTCTTCCGTTTCATCATCCTCCTCATCTTCGTCCTCGTCTTCTTCCTCTTCCTGGGGGTATGTTATTATTCCTTCTTCCTTTATGGCTTCGAGATTGTCCGCTATTCTCTTGAGCTGTTCAAGAATTCTTTCCGCTATTTCCTGGTCCATTTTCACGCCTCCTTTTCGACTTTTTGTATTTTCCTACTTTTTCGTTCTTCTTGCATATGTTTTCCAGAGCATGATGCTGCCTATTAATGCAGTGGGAATACTGTACCACTGACCTCCGCTGAGCCCGAGCCATTCCCAGTCCGGCTGCCGCCAGAACTCAACAATGAATCTGAATACGCCATAGAGCAGAAGGAAACCCCATGTCAGGGTTCCTTTTTTCATTCCTTTCCAAGTCCTCTTCGCAGTGCACAATATGGAAAAGATGACAACATTCTTGAATGCCTCATAAATCTGGGACGGGTGCCTGTAACCGTCGTAGCCCTTGAACTTGACAGCCCATGGCACCGTGGTAGTCCTGCCTACCAGCTCTCCGTTTATGAAGTTTGCAACCCTTCCGAAAGCAAGCATTATGCTTGCGGGCAGAACAAGAGCATCACTGAGCTCAAGAAATTCAACCTTGTTTTTTTTGCTGAACCAGTACAAAACCAGGGTTGCGCCTATCAGTCCTCCGTGGATTGACATGCCTCCTTCCCAGACAGCAAATATCTTGAGCGGATTGCTCAGATAATACTTTGGCTCATACAGCAGGACATGTCCCAGCCGGCCTCCTCCCACCCCTCCGATAATGAGCCAGAATATCAGGTCATAGACCTGCTCCTGTGTTATGCTAATCTCTCCTTTTTGCGAGAGCTTTTTCAAATAGAGCATTCCTGCGAGAAATCCTATCGCGTAAACCAGGCCGTAATACCTGATATGAAAGGGGCCTATGCTCAGCATTACAGGATCAATGTTGTGGACGAACATTATTCTTCTCCGTTTTTTTCCCGGAACACAATTGCAGCGTATCCTGTCACTCTGTCTTTGTTTCCCACTGTGTCCCCTGATGTTTTGTAGCTTATAATCTCGGGTTCCAGATTCATTCTTTTTGCGGCTGCAAGCGCGGCAAGCATGCTGAATTTGCTGCTTGCTTCGCAGTCAATTGCTGCCTTTGTCAGATCCATCCTGTTTATCGCAGTGAGGCATTTGGAATCTCTGTCGTATGCTTCAAGATATCCTTTGCTTCTGCTGAATACAGTGCTTACCACGACGAGAGTTTCGTTGTCTGTAAGGTTCTCTATGACTTCAATTAGCTGGTTGAGCTGGTTGGTGCTTATCCTTCCCGCAAGCAGGGGTATCATTGTAAAATTTTTGAGAACTGTCTGAAGGAATGGAAGTTGCGCTTCAACCCTCATTGTCGTATCGTTTCCCCTGTGGATTAAGGTGCTGTTTTCTATGCTTTTTATTGCGTCTTCGTCAAGTGCAACTTCTCCAAGGGGGGTTTCATAATTCTTTTCAGGAACGATCACTCCAATCTCTTTTGTTTCTTTTTTTGCCACGATTACTGCCCGCTTATACCCTGTTCTCGTTATCTGCGCGTATGCGTCTGCTGCTATTTCTCCAGAATAGGTGAGAGGAGCCGAAGGCGCAACAATCATTCTTATCCTGCCGGTTTTGTTTGTCTTCCTGGCGCTCTCAAGATACTCCTCTGTAACTCTTCTTAATGTTTCCCTGCTTCTTGGATAGTAAGTGCCGGCTCCAAGAGGAACACGGGTGTTTTTCTCCTCCAGTACAGGATGCACGGCCGCTTCCCGGACAGGGTTCTGTTCTTCGGCTTTTTCGCATGAAGCCAGTGCGACAACCAGAATCAGGAGCACCGCTGCTGCAAAGGTTCTATTCTGCACGGCTTTTCACCTTTGGTTCTCTGGCAGGTTTCATCAGCATCAGCCAGTAGACAGCTATTCCTGCACCCACTACCGTTGCGAGTCCGTATTTCAGGAACGTCGGCAGTTCATGGGCATACGGTGAAAGATAGTACTTTACTCCCACCACGACAGAAAAAACTCCTGCTGCGAGTGTGACTATGTTTCTGGAATCCGACATCCAGTCCAGCAATCCCATGGGAGATAAAAATTAGAAAGAAAAAATAAATGTTGCGGTTTAGACGCCGCAACCTGCTCCCTGCGTTGTTGTTGTCGTTTGCGAGCCCTGCGTCAGCGTCTGGTCGCATCCCTCAAGGTCCGGATTTGCCTGGCAAAGCGCTGACTTTATTGTGTCTGCCGGTTGGGCTCCTGACATCCTGTTCTTGTTGTTTATTATGAATGTGGGGGAGCTCCCTATTCCAAGTTCATTTGCATTCTTGAGGTCTTCGCTGAGCAGTTGTTTTCCTTCTTCGCCTTCGGCGCACTCTCTCAGCGCCTCTTTGTCAATGCCTGCCTCGTCAGCGCACTGCTCCCATATGTTTGGAGCATTCCTGTAGTCCTTTGCTATGCACACTATGTAGTCGAATGCCTTGTCAGGGAATTTTTCCATGGCGCAGACCTGCCTCAGGTCCTCTTCGACTTCCGGCTGGCCGTGGAGCGACTGGAATGTTCCATCTCCGTTGTCGTTCGCTATGTAATGAAGGTTGAAGTCGATCTGGTCGCCGAACAGGTCGAGAACTTCCTGCATGGACTGGACTGCCTGGCTTCCGAACGGGCACTGGCTCATTACATACAGATCAAGCTTCTTCGGAACCTCCGGTATCTCAGGGTTGTAGTTTGAGCCGGCCGCTGCCGGAGCGATATAGTACTTGTCTCCTGCTTTTACCAGTGCGTTGGCAACCTGCGGGTATCTTGCGGCGTTGGCAACATTGCTGTCAAAGATGTATGCCGGCAGAATCTTCAGTCCGACTTCTTCAAGAAGCGCTTTTGCTTCCGGATCTGAATAGTCCTTGTATTCTATCTCTACGCCGGGGAATAACTGCTTTGTTACCTGCACTATTCTGGTGGTGTCGCATGTCGCGCAGGTCTTGTCATTTATTACGGTGAACTGTATCTTGACCGGGTCGACATACTCGCATTTTGCGTCTTCCTGGTTCGGGTTGATGCATTTCCCTATCTTGTCCGGGTTTGCAGTGCAGTCCGCGTCAGAGCCGCACTCGGGGATGTTCTGGCACGCCTCGTGCTGTCCGCCGAGTTCGTTGCAGATTGCCCTCTGGAATGACAAGCTGTCTCTGTTTGACTGGTAGGGCTTTCCATTGAGGAACATTGTGGGGCTTCCCCTTGCGTTTACTTCCTGACTCTTCTTGATGCTTTCTGCAAGCAGCTGCTTTCCTTCCTCTCCTTCGTAGCATGCCCTTATCTTCTCAACGTCAAGTCCGTTGTCCTTTGCGCACTGTTCCCAGTTGTCGGGTATTGCTCTTGCATTCTCGTTCATGCACACAATCATGTCCATGTACTTGTCTGGATTGTATTTCATTGCGCAAAGCTGAACTATGTCTCCTTTGACTTCGTTCTCTCCGTGAAGGGACTTGAATGTTCCATCGCCATTATCATTTGCGATGTAGTTTATCTCGAAGTCAACCGCATCTCCCATTCTGTCAAGAACCGGCTTTATTGCATTTTCAACCTGAGTTCCGTATGGGCACTGGCTCATGACGTAGAATTCCAGTTTTGCTTTTCCGCCCTGATATTCTGTTTTGCTTGTCGTTCCTTCCTGTCCCTTCGTTTCTGCTCCTGCCTGGGCTGTCGTTCCCTGCGCTCCCTGCTCTGTCACGCCCTGGTTTCCCGTTGCTGTTTCTCCTTTGAAGTTGAATCCGTTGGTGAAGAGTCCTATCAGAATGATTACTCCTGCAATTCCAAGCCCAATCTTCCACAGGTGGTTTTCTTCTTTTTTCTTTGCTTTGTGATGCGTTTTTTTGTGCTGGGCTGCGCTCTTGGCGCCTGCCTTTTTGTGTGTGCGCTTAGAATGAGAACTATGTCCTTTCTTTTTTGCCATCAAATCACCCCATCAGTCACCATTCAGCATTTAAAGTGCTTTTCCTGTGTCCTGCGCAGCTGGTATATAAACCTTTTGAATGATTCTTCTGCTGTTTCGCGCCCTTATGTGTTACTTATCAGTAAGTATTAAATATTTGTTTGTCTTCCTCGCCTCTTTATGCCTTCCTCAAAAAACAAACAGGAGAAAGATTCACGTTTTACCTCAGATCAGGACTGGATTAAACTTCGCCCCACTCTTCTGGAGCGCCTCCTGCAGAATCCCCACCATCGTGACGAAGTGGATTACTTTATGAACAAGGCGGAGCGCCTCCAGACGCTGGAACTGCCTGCCCAAATCATAGAACAGCTTAGAAATCAGGAGTCCTCTTTCTTCGGGCACGAAATCCCCAAAGAGGTCTTCTATTCTGATAAGGAAAAATACTTTGCAAGGTATCCTTTTCTGGGAGCAGACACAGAACTTCTCAACGTGGACACCCTGACTGAACTCCACAAAAGGCAGCTCTTAAGCGATTACAACTGGGAAGGCAAACCTCTTAAAGACAGGGTTCTTAATTTCACGATAAATCTGGACGACCCATCTGCAGGGGAGTTTGTGTCGGGAACGTCAAACATTTTCGAAGAACTGCCTTCCCATTCTCTTCACCTAATAACTTCTCTTGTAGCAAATGTCAGAAAGCAGGACTCCCAGGAACCAAAGCTGGAAGGCCTCATAAAGATACAGGACATTTACAATCCCCTCTATCAGGTTATTTTCAAAGGCGAAGAGGTC
>RFJB01000028.1 GCA_003695045.1 Candidatus Woesearchaeota archaeon
AAAAGAGTGCCTCTTACATCAGGAAGAACACAGTATCTTGTAAGGGAACTCTACCGCGGCAAACTCACAGGCCACGAAATAAAACACGGTTTTCTGAAAAAAGGCGAATCGGTAAAATTAATCTCCGAGATGAAAGACGGCATACTAATAGCAGATGGTGTAGGAACAGAACACAGAGTGCCTGAGGGAAGCGTGGTCAAAATCATGCCGGCAGACAACCCGTTAAGGGTCTATCTCTGACCTAATCTTTTCCGGTCGGTCACTTTAGCCAGAATGACTTTTCAGAGAGAAACGTTTATATTCCGTTATGCAGCATTTCAAAGTGCATGAAAGCCCTTTTCGTATGCAATCAGGGCAGAAACAGGAGCAAAACAGCAGAGATTCTGTTTAAAGAAGCGTTTCAGACGCGTTCTGCCGGTCTTTACGGCGACAATCTCTTGTCAGAAGAGGACATGAAATGGGCTGACGTTGTCTTTGTGATGGAAGAATGGCAGGCCAATGAGATTGCCAGAAGGTTTCCTTCCCAATACCTGTCTAAAAGAGTCGTCTGCCTGAACATTGATGATGTGTACTCCTTCGGCGACGAGAATCTCAAAAAAGAGCTGATTAAGAGAGTTCGAGAATTCTATTGACAAGCAAGGCGCCTTTTGAATATGTTATTTTTGCGGGGCTTTCCGTTATTTCGTTATGAATTCCTCTGCTTGCGTCTTCAAGGATTCCGTTTTCAACATCGTATTTGAATCCCTCCAGCTTCAAACCTTCCACTCTGCCAAGCGGAATAAGAGAGACGCTGCTTCCCACCGGAAAATCAAGCTCGGTTTCTTTTCCTGCAAGGAACAACTCGTTGTACTCGTCGACAATTTTTATCTTAACCTGCGCGTACTTCTTCAAGAGCATTGCTGCAGCAATAAAGTGGTCCCAGCGGGTTCCACAAGCCCCAATAATCGTGATTCTTTCGGCATTTTTGTTTATGCAGTGCCTGATTGCCTTGTCGCAGTCAGTCGTATTCTGGTCGGAGTCCCTTATTATTCTGTCAGCGTACTTTTCTTCAAGGTCTTTGGGAAGAGAATCAAGGTCGCCGATTATTGCATCAGGTTCCACTCCGATGAGTGCAGCGTTCAAAGCGCCGCCGTCAGCGCACACAACATAAACATTCCCTTTCCCAGCCCTTTTTCTCAAATCATTATAGAACGGGCTTTCATGATTTACTGTTCCGTTCAGGATTATGATTGCTTCATTCATGATTCTGTGTTTTTCATGCCTTCATAAATAGCTTTTGTTGTCCTTCAGAAAACTTTAAATACTGGAAAAATGTGGTTTTACAATCATGAAGAAGGTCCGCGACTTTATGAGCACTTCCGTGCATGCCATTGAAGTTGGGAGTTCTGTTCACGACGCAGCCCTCCTGATGGCTGACAAGTCCATAAGCTGCCTCATTGTAACGAAGAACGGAGAGCCGGAAGGCATAATCACCGAGAGGGACCTCATAAGGAAGATTCTTGCCAAAGGCAGAAGCATGAAGGGCACTAAGGTAGAGGACATAATGACCTCTCCGCTTATAACAGTGGATCCTGAAGACGACCTGGGGCATGTAAGCTTGTTGATGAAAGAGAAGGGCATAAGGCGCCTCCCGGTTATGAGCGAGGGAAAACTGATTGGCATAGTAACGCAGACGGACGTTGTAAAAATAACCCATGAACTTCACGAGAAGCACAAAAAAATGGAGTTCTACCAGAACCTTCAAAGTGGCATAGTTCTCATAGCATTGATTCTCACGATAATCCTGCTTTACAAGATTCTCTCCTGATTATCCAATCAGTCCAGGCATGAGGAATTTTCGGCATTCTGGCTTGACATCTATCTATTACACTGCAGAATAATCCATAATAAGAAGGGTTGGGCGAGCACGCCAGCGGATGAGACGCACGCCGGGCCCCAGAGGCAACCCTTTGAGGTTCTCGTTTCCGCTACCCTGCAAGCACCGGTCCAATCCGTTAGGGCTGCTGCATTCCTGCCCTGACCCGGTTCCGGAAAGGAACAGCCCCGCAGGACAGAAAGTCATCGTCCCACAAAGGACCTCAGGGGAGGCGCGGCCCGCTCCGCCGGCTTCGGCCCCGCCGTATAGTCCGTTTGCGGTGGCAGGAGAGGACTAACCTCCCGGCCTAGCTCGCCCAACCCCCAGGAAACAGGGATTATATTAAAAAGCTTTCCCAGAAACCAGTTTTTTGACTGCGATTCACGTTATTACGCATTCTCAAGGAAATATTTAAATAGCCCCGTAGCATATTCTGATATGTTGAGCGCTCAGCGCTTCCCGGGGGGTGAACATGACAGAACAGAAAATTGTATTTCTCGGCACCGGTGGAGACCCGATAGTGGTCGGAGGCCAGATAAGGGCTTCAGGGGGCATCATAGTCCGGCATGGAGAAACACAGCTCCACATTGACCCCGGTCCGGGAGCGCTTGTCATGGAAAAAGTGTTCGGGGTGAACCCAAGAAGCACAACAGCCATTCTCTGTTCGCACAATCACCTTAATCATGCAAACGACCTCAACGCTGTCATCAGCGCGCTGACGCACTCCGGTCTTGACACTTACGGAGTCCTTGTTGCTCCAGCCAGCGTAATCCAGTCAGATGTCTCTTCGGAAGGCGCAGCACAAAACTATCCCTCACTGGGGGCGTTTGCCAGAAGATGGCTTGAAAGAATAATCATTGTGGAACCCGGAAAAAGAGTGGCAGTGAACGAGGTTGACATAACCGCTTCTCCGACAGTCCATTCCGATTCTGCGGGCGTCGGCTTCAAGATTGTTACTCCCGACTTCTCCCTCGGATACACCTCTGACACAGAATACGACAAGTCCGTATCCGAAGCTTTCAGGGAGACGGACATCCTGATTCTCAATGTTGTGGCTCCATTCGGAGTCAAAGTCAAGGGACAGCTCAGCAGCGAGGACGCAGCCAGAATCCTCTCAGAGGTGAAGCCGACCCTCGGCATAATAACGCACTTCGGGATAAAGATGCTCTCTGCCGATCCTCTGCACGAAGCGAGAAAGATACAAAAGGAATCAGGCGTCCAGACGATAGCCGCGAAGGACGGCATGACCATAGACCCTGTTTCTTACTCTGCAAGATTGAAGCAGAAAACCCTCAAGCATTTCAAGTAGCATGCATGCTGCCCGCGTTCAGAGGAAAAGAATTCTGTTAAGCACAAACACTATCACATATCCGAGAAAGCATCCTGCTGAAAGGAACGGCATCGCGGGATAGAATTTCCCCTTCTGGCCGAAGCGCATGAGCAGGAAAAGCGCGAGTGTGCTTGCGAGAACTATTATCAGGGTTTCCAGGCGCGAAATCCAGACCGGAATCCCGCCGAGAAGAAGCGTCTTCATCACAACGCCTGCGAATATCAGCGGAAAGCCGACGTCTCCACCACCTAAAATTGCTGTCTTGACAGTTCCGCTGCCCGTTTTTTTCTCAACCGTCGGCTTTATAACAACCTTCCTGCCGGAAGATGCTTTTCTTCCTTTTTGCGGTCTGCCCTTGAAGTAGGGGATGAGGATTCCCGCGAACATCTGCTCTTTTGTCTGGCTCTGCGCCATTGTAATCATGTGCTTGCTCTTCCACACGGCATACATGTCATAAAGGGAGATAAGCACAAGCAGCATGAGCGCGGAGAAGATATTGATGAGAGGCACAAATATTGCCGCGATGCCGCCATACATGAAGACCTCGCTTATGTTGTGAATCCAGAAGTTGGGCCGGTATATCTTCATGAAAGCCGCTGCAAGAGCGACTGCAAGAGCGACGCTCTGCGGAAGGAATGCTGCAAACGCAACAGTAAGCGTCAATGAGACAGACATGAAAAACCAGAACCTCCACAGGCGCATCTTTCTCATCCTTATAAGCGCGAGCACAAGAAGGGTGCCTATTATGACAGCGAACATAATCCAGATGAATGAAGTGTTCTGCTCAACATCAGGCCTTGGCGTGTCAAACGGCAGCGTTCTGAATGTCTCGTTCCCTGATGAAATGCTCGTTTCGTAGTCGAGATAGCTGTCAACTATTGCCAGGCCTACAATCTGGGAAACGAAGAAAATCCCGATAAGAACTGCTAATATGCTGGGCTCGTGCTTCATTATTCCCTAATCTTCCGGATTTGGTTTTTAATACTATCGCTGGTTTTTTCTCTCATTATGTTGAGTTTCCCTTTTTTGGACATAAAAAGAACTTGTTCTTTCCAAAAACTTTATATACTGCCACGATGTTTTTTTTCCGCCATGACACGAACAAGTGATTGCCTTTGGCGTCTGCAAAACTGATTTTCTCATCTGCATAGTTCGTGTTCTGCGCTCATTTCTTGACGACCTCTTCATGCACAGAAACCCCTATGTCTATGCTCTCCAGTGGGTGTGGCGCTGAATTCTGAATTGCATATGCTTAACACAAACAACGAAGCACCAGGGCGGTGCTTCTTTTCATTTCCTTTTTTACAAACCAAAAAACCACTGGAGGTAATGATGATGAAAAATGATTTTGAACTCAGAATACGACAATTTGACAAGTCAATATTCGGAAACCACGAAGCGAGAGAGCTTCTGAAGAATGCAGACGAGGTGCTCTTCCTGTACGGCACAGCCCCGGGTCCCGGATTCAGCGACAGCAATTACGTGCTTGCGGAAATAAAGGCGCCTTCAGGAGCTGCAAACTACTTCCTTAATGCCGACGGCTCCTACAGGGCAGCGAGAGAGCCGCCAGCAGGAATCACGAAAGCCACAGCAGACAATTACCAGCACGTCAGGAGAAACAAGCCGCTTGAAAAGGTTTTGAGCGAAGCCCCGCGCCTGCTCGAGAACGCCGAGGCAAAGCAGTATCTTGAGTCGCTTGTAGGAGACCCAAGAGAAGATATGCACTACATAGCAGATGCCGAGGTGGTTTCCGGCCTGTTTTTCAACGAGCCGTTCAGCGTCGTTTCCCTTAAACCCAGGCAGGAAGAAAGCATCTACTATCTGTCAGTAGGCGGCGACGAGTACAGAAGGGACGACAAGCTGGGAGCCATACTCGCAAAGTATGGAAAAGACCGCATTCCACCCATCCCGAGAGCTCCGTGGATACCCGTGATTCTCGGAATGTAGCCGGGATGCGTTATTTTTTATTTTTTTATGAGGTCTTTCCCTCTCTGACTCGCAAAGTTAAAATATGATTGATTCCGGTGATGCCATTATGACGAAAACAATAGACCCTTATGGTTCATCCCTTGTAGAGGACTATGAAAGAATAATCAACGACTTCGGGCTTGAAACATTCAGACCCGGCTTGTTTCCCGAACCAAACCGGCTGATGAGAAGAGGCATAGTTTTCGCAGGCAGAGATCTCAAAAGAATTGCCGACTGCATCAGGAACAGGAAGCCCTACTATGTCCTCTCCGGAATAATGCCCACAGCAGAACGAATACACTTTGGAACAAAGTCGGTCGTTGAGAACATACGCTACTTTCAGGAACACGGAGCCAGAACATACATCCTTGTTGCAGACCTTGAGGCGGCGGCAGCAAGGGGAGTGCCCCTCGAAGAAGCGAGGAAAAGAGCGCTGAACTTCCACATACCGGCATACATTGCTCTTGGCTTAGACCCTGAAAAAACGATATTCTACTTCCAATCGGAAAACAAGCAGGTAATGCACATGGCATACCGTTTTGCCAGAAAAGTCACGCTCAACGAGTTCAGGGCAATATACGGCGCAGCTGAGCCGGAAAGAATCATTTCAGCCCTGACACAGATAGGAGACATTCTGTACCCGCAGGTTGAGGAACGAATGCCCGGCATCATTCCTGTCGGCGTCGACCAGGACCCGCACATACGCTTGACAAGAGATGTTGTTCAGAGAATGAAAAAGGAAAGGTTCTTTTTGCCTTCTGCTCTCTACCACAAGTACATGCCCTCCCTTGACGGCTCCCTTAAAATGTCAAAGTCCAAGCCGGAGAGCTGCATTGAACTTCCAGAGGATCCGAAAAGCGTCTGCAGAAAAATAAAAAAAGCGGTTACAGGAGGCAGGCCGACGCTGGAAGAGCACAGACGGCTCGGCGCGGAAGTTGAAAAGTGCATGGTTTTCGAGCTGCTCAAGCAACATCTTGTCGAAGACGACAAGGAGCTGGAAAAAATCTACGAAGAATACAAGTCCGGCCGGATGACCAGCGGCGAGATAAAGGAGCTTGCATGCAAATACGCGACCGAATTCATGGAAAACCTTGACAGGAAAATATCCCAGGCAAGGAAGCTCGTTCCAAAGCTAAACTTTGTCAGTTTCTCGTAAGAGCGAAAGGATTAAATAAACACAATCCCCCAATCAACAAAAAGAGGTGTTACACATGGCATTCAAAGCTGCTCCGCTTCCTGCATCGTTTACTGTAACCAGCATGCTCGGCTTCATAATATCTGCTGTCTATACAGCATCAGGCCGCCTTGATCCGTCATGGGGGTTTGCATTTTGCCTCGTGTTCGTAATAATGTTTATTGCGTCGTTCATATCTCTGGAGAAAGCTCCTGTCGAGGCAGAACTGAAGGTCAACAACATGGACTCCAAGCTTTAATCCTTTGTTAAATTTTATAAACTCGTTCTCATTCCACAGTGATTATGGCTTATCTGTCCAAGCTGGTGGAGGAATTCGAATCCAGAACGAACTGGTCAACCCCTGATCCTGCTGTTGTTTCAGAGTTCAAAGAGGCGCTCAAACCACGCATAGCGCACGAATTTGACCTTGACTCTTACCTTTCTGCCGGCGAATTCCTGAGGAAAATACTTCCCTCGCTGTTCAGGGTTCATGGCACCGACTGGAGCCACGTGCTTGACGGGAAAGAAAGAGTGGAGGATTATCTCGGGAAGCCCGGCGCAAAACTCGTTTTTATTCCGGGTCCTCACAACAGCCACCTTGACGAAGCAGTCCTTGGACTCTCATTCTACGACTCGGGGATAGGCGACGTGAGGGTTGGAGCAAGGACAAACATGTTCATAGGTCCCGG
>RFJB01000029.1 GCA_003695045.1 Candidatus Woesearchaeota archaeon
GACATCCTCATCTTTTCTTCCGATGTTCTGCACTCCGATGTCTATTGCCGTCTTTCTGCTGCACCTGACTGTGCCGGGGCTTATTGCGGCTTCGGTAAACACTATCTCGTGTGTTTCCTTCTTCATGGTGATTGTTTCCGAGTCGTCCTTTGCTGTAAAGACCTGACTTCTGTCGTCAGCGTTTCTTCCTTCAACGGTTATTTCGACATCATACTCGTCGCCGTTGTCAAAGTCCTCGTAGGGCATTGTCACAGTGAATGTCACTGTTTCCCTGTCGTCTGCGTCAAGGTTGAATTCGTCGGATTCCTCCTCTATTTCGTCTCCATCGTCGTCTTCGAGATAGTGGCTGCCTCTTTTGAATCTGAGCGTCACAACGACATCTTCAAGGTCGATGTCTTCATCGGTGTTTTCCACCTCAACTTCCACGGTCAGTTCTTCTCCCGGCTTTACTTCATCATCGGCTCCGGGGGAATCAAGATTGACATCCCTGACTCTGAGTATTGACTCGACTTCTACGGTAAAGGTTGCTGTTGCCTGAACTCCTTCGTTGCTGTTGAATGTTATCGTTGTGGTGTATGTGCCGGTTTCCATCCTGCTCGGAACGGTTGCTTCAACAACGAAGACGGTTGTCGTGTCAGTCAGGTCTGCTGTTTCAGGGTGGAATGAAAGCGTTATCCTGTTTCCCTGGGAGTCGTATAAGCTGCTTTCCACGTATGTTGCGTTTATTCCCGTTATGTCTTCGTTGCCTGTTTTTGTGAGCGTTATGGTGGCGTTCCTGCTTTCTCCGGGCAGCGCCGTTGTGCTTGCGTCTGTGGCAGTGAAAGAATAGACAGACGTCACATTCAGAACATAGGGTGTTGTCACGTTCTCTGTCTGGTCGTATGTGATGACTATCTCTCCAGAGTAGCTTCCTGCCGGCTGCTGCGCGGGCACATTAATGCTGGCGCTGACAGTTTTTGTTTCATAGGGATTGAATGTCACGCTGGCGCTCTCAACAGAAAGCGTTTCAGAGCCCATGCTCAGGGTTCCGCTGAGCTGTCCTGTTACGGGCGCGTTTCTCTCGTTTTTGACTTCAAACGTTGCGGTATGGGTTGTTCCCGGAAGGGTTTCTTCCTGGCCTGCCTGCTGCGTCACGACAAGCCCCGCGCTCGTTTCGCTGACATTGACCTCGACGCTGAGAGTGTCTGTCGCGCCGCCTTCTGTCTCCGCTGTGAGAGTTCCTGTATAATGGCCAGCCACCTGGTCTGCGGGAACCACGACTTCCACTGTTATTGTTCTTTCCTCGCCCGGAGCGATGTTCTGCTCATCAGTTATGGGGCTTATGTTCAGCGTGTAGCTCTGGTATGTGAGCGTGTATCCTGAGAAGCTGGCATTTATGGTTTC
The DNA here is from genome assembly GCA_003695045.1 of Candidatus Woesearchaeota archaeon. Taxonomy (GTDB): domain Archaea; phylum Nanobdellota; class Nanobdellia; order Woesearchaeales; family J091; genus J091. Next base: position 1,384 of record RFJB01000029.1, read on the forward strand.
GTTGCCGGTATTGTTTATTTTGATGGTTGCGCTTACTGTGTCTCCCGGATCAGCGCTCATGCTGACAGCTTCATCACTGAATGCAATTCCTTCAGCGGCGATTGCTGAAACGGCTGATATCATAAGAACCAAGATTGCAAATACGGTTATGAGCAGCGGTTTTTTCATATTTTCAACCCCCTACAGTTATCACGAATTGGTTGTATCTCTGTTGTTTTTATAAATCTTTCGTTATTTTGGAGTGCTAACTATGTGTTCTATTTTAAAAGTGGTATAAAAATCTTCCTATTCTGGCAGGAAAGCGGGGCTCTGCAGCCAAAACGAAAAGAAACTCTCCGGGCAGCCGCCTACTGGCTCTTTCCGCCCGAATAATTGAAGATTCTGCTGAGGTCCGTCTGCTTCTTCTGTTCCTCTGTCAGTTCAGGCCTCTTTTCCTTCTTCTCAACAGGGATTTCCCTCGTGAACTCTTCTATTGCTTCCTCTTCCGAATCGTCCTCTTTCTCCTGATTACTGATTTCATCCTCTCCTGTTTCTGGCTCTTCTGTTGTCTGGCTGCTTTCTTCAGCATGCTCTTCTTCGGATTCTGTTTTGTCGTCTTCCTTCTGCTCCGGCGTTCCATAGATTGCAGCCGCATCTTCAGCCATGAGCTCTGCAAGTGTTTTTTCTTCCTGAGTTATGTCATAATCCGGAGAAGAAGGGTCTTTGGTTGCCGCGTGTTCATCTTTGAGTTCTTCCGGCGGCTCCGGGACTTGCTCCTCGACAGGAGCCTCGCTGCTCTGCCCAACGGCGTCCTGCGCTGCTTCATGATTCTCCTCTGCCTTGTATTCTGAGAATATCGTGCTGCTTCCGACAGGTTCATCCTTCGTCTCCGAAGGATGCTCTGCTTCATGGTATTCCTCCATGAGTTCCTCGCTTGGCGCCGGCACTTCGTCTTCCGTTATCTCATCATCGTCCTGCTCCGGCATTTCCTGAGTTTCTTTTTGCGCCGGTCCTGCCGTCTCTTCCGCCGGCTTTTCATAGGTTGTAGCCGCGGGTTCTTGATTCTCTTCTGCATACTCGGTCTGAGCGGGCGGATGTTGTTCAGGTTCCTCCTCAATAGGTGGCTGCGGCGAGGCAATTGCATCGTCAACAATGCTTTCTTCCCTGAGAACATCTTCTGTGGTCTCCTCTCTGCGGATTTGCTCCGAAGGGCTTTCTTCAGGAGTGTACTCGCGCTCTTCTTCTGCGCTGTTTTCCATTTCGCTTTCGTCCGCCTCGTTTTCCTCTGCGAGTTCGTTTATCTCGTTCTGCACAATGTCTTTTTTCTCTTCGGGGGGCATCTGCTGCATCATTTCCGCGTGCTTCTGCTCGGGGCTCTTGCTTCTTCTCAGTATGTTCTCAGCCATGTGGACTGCATCCTCCATGTTGGCTGCAATCCCCGTATCTTTGAGTGACTTGGCGAGCTTGTTTATCTTCTCAATGTCTGAAAGATAGGTCATTTCGTATCACCTTCGTTTTATTATCATCATTCTCTTGTGGTTGTGAATGCCATCCCGCCCAGCTGGAACAGCCGTTTCTCGTTTTTTTCAGCGACAGAGTTCACGACCCTGCCGACATAAAATATGTGGTCTCCTGTTTCTATTGCCTCGACGACCTCGCATTCAATCCAGGCGCATGCCTCGCCTATTCTTGGAGCGTCTATCTTTTCGCATTCTTTCTTTGTCAAGCCGCAGTATGCGAACTTGTCGGTGTGCATTCCCGACACTGTTCCTGCTTTTACGGCAGCGTCTTTGAGATGCTCTCCGATGAAATTGACAGCAAAAACCCTTGAGTTGTCAATGAGTTGTCTTGAAAAGCGGGTTTTGCCTATTGCGATTCCATAAAGGAAAGGATTATGGGAAAGCGGCGTATGCCATGCAACAGTGATTATGTTGTCCTTCTTCTGCTTTCTTCCCATTATCTCTGCTTCGTCCCTGCTTGTTACAAGCACTACCTGCCGCGGTTGGTATACTGATGCCATGTTAGGGATTATTCTTTTGTTTTCTTTAAACTTTTCTCTTGAAACGCCGGTCCGGAGTCGGCGTTGAGCGCTATTCCGACAATGAAGTAAAATAAGAATGCAAGGTAGGGTATTCCGTACATTCTGGTAAACTGCGTTCCTACCGCATCAAGAATTATCATCGGCGTGGCTGCATAGAATGCTATGTTTAGAACGTGCTTCGCCCTGACTCTTGTCTTCATGAGCTTTGTTATGACAAGAGCCAGGCCTGTTGCGAGGAGGACGAAAAAGAGATACTTGATGAGGTACGCAATAAACGAAATCATGAGAATGCCTGGCATTATGAGCAGAATGAGCATCCACAGCAGAAACACAGCTTTTTCTCTGTTCTTGACAAGGTCTTTAAGGTCGGTCATGTTGTATTCCCTGCTTTTCGCAAGGGGAACTGAAGGCGCATAGTACATCTTTTCTTTTGTGATGAGGAGCGTTTCAGTGGTCCTGTTTTGCACGGCTCCTGTTGTGTCAATCGTTATTATGTTATCTCCGGATGCCGACTTAAGGATGATTGGCTCTGTCATCTCCGCCTTTATGCTTATTTCCAACTGGGAGAACTTTTCAAGATTGCTTTCCAGCGCCTGCGGAACTTTTGCGAAGCCGGGAAGTCCGGCAAGCACAAGAACGAGAAACGCAAGCATCACTACGCTCACAAAGTAGTGGAACGCCTTTGCCGGGCTTCTTGTTGAGAGGTGCGCATAAGCGTTCGGATTAAGCGACTCAAGGAATGCCTTGAAGAAGGGTTTGATTGTTTTCATTGGTTTGCTCTTTATCCTGCGTGCTTATATAATTAACGCTTGCAGAGGAGGATTGTGTCGTGCCGGTGTTCCACTATTTTGATTATGTCAAATCTTCTTCGGATGCTTTCAATGATGTCTGCTGCTTTCCTGCTTTTTCTGAGAACGGTGATGCCGATGCGCGCGTTTTTCTTTGCCACTCTTGCCATTTCGTCAAGGGCTTTGTTCGGCTCATCCATGTTGTGGATTGCGCTCACGCATATTATGATGTCAAATGTTCCGTCGGAATATGGAAGTTCTTCTCCTCTGCCTTCCCTGCATTTGGGGTTCATCCTGACGAGTTCCTTTGCAGGGTCTATTCCTTGGTACTGGCAGCTGAAGAACTCCTCAGCCCAGCCGGGTCCGCAACCCACGTCGAGCATTTTATCGTTTTTCCCGGGTTTTATCAGCTCGGCAAGTATCCTGAATTTTTCCGCCTGCTCCTCTTTGTGAAGCTGGAGGTATCCCTCTCCAAGTTCTGAGTAATAGTCTCCTGCCATATGCAGCGGGTTTTCTGGCAGGTATTAATTACTTTCTGACTTCGTTCCCGACAGAAATAACTACTTAGAAGTGGTTAAAATAGTTAATTTTTTAAGGGAGCGCTTTCTCCACCAAGTTATGAATTACGATCCCGATAAGCCGACAGACATGCAGACCGCTATATTCTGGGCATACCACATTGAAAATCCCTGCGTGGATCCTGTTACTGGCAAGAACATCCGCGATTTCTACATCAGGGAAGCGGAGCAGACAGTGCTTCCCAAACTGAAGGACGATTATGCTGTCGCATTCCTCAGGAAGGTCATTGACATGTACAGGAAATGATTTATTAATCCCCTTCTGTTTTCCTGCTGCATGCTTCACGACTCGGTTTCAGAGAAACTTTCCGCGCTGGTTTCGGACTCTTCTCCCAAGAGAGCGGTTTTTGCCAGCAGGGGCTCTTCAGCGATTCGCATTGCGCTGAGAGCTGTTAAAAAGTTGGGGAAAAGACGCGTCCTGATTCCGGACCAGGGCGGCTGGCTGACCTATGAGAAAGACATAATCAATGAACGTCTTGAGCCCGTTACTCTCAAAACAAGGGACGGCTTCTTTTCTCCTTCAGATTTGAAGAATTATTCTTTCGACGCAGCCCTGCTCAATTCGATGCCCGGTTATGCCGTTCTGCTTCCGATGAAGGACATAGCAGGATTCTGCAGGGAAAACAATATTCTGCTTATCAATGACGTTTCCGGCTCTGTCGGGAGGGAAGAAGCAAAGTTCGGCGATATCGCGGTTGGCTCGTTTGGGAGGTGGAAGCCACTCTCCATAACATCCGAGAAGGGCGCGTCAGGAGGCTTTCTTGCATTTTCTCAGGAACTGGACAAAGCACTCTTTGAGTCAGGATTTGAGCCCTCTGCTGGTTTGCTTTCTTCACTTGAGAAAGCGATAAGCGGGCTTCCCGGAAAAATCTCCTTCTGGAATTCGCTGCGAAAAAAAGTGGTTTTGGAGCTTCAGCAGGAGGGTTTTTCTCCTCTCTTTTCCGACAGCGAAGGGATTAATGTTGTCGTGCCGTTTTCCTCCACGCAGGAAAGAGATGCCCTGGTTTCCTTCTGCGAGAAGAGGGATCTTCCTTTCGAGTTTTGCCCGCGCAGGATAAGGGTGCTGAGGGACGCGGTGTCAATAGAGTTGAAGAGAATCC
>RFJB01000030.1 GCA_003695045.1 Candidatus Woesearchaeota archaeon
AGTCCTGTCGCTCGAAGCAGGAAAGCCGATAAAGGATGCAAGAATAGAAGTGGACAGGGCAATAAACACTTTCAGAATATCATCAGAAGAGGCAAGAAGAATTGAAGGCGAATACATAGAACTGGACTCCATGCCGGCAGGCAAAGACAGGTTTGCAATCATAAAAAGATTTCCAATAGGTCCGATAGCTGCAATTTCTCCATTCAACTTCCCGCTTAACCTTGTAGCGCACAAGCTCGGACCTGCAATAGCAACCGGCAATCCAATAGTTTTGAAGCCGGCAAGCAAAACGCCCTTGAGCGCGCTCTTCCTCGGAAGCATCATTCTCGAGACAGAATGGCCGAAGGATGCGTTGTCAATAGTTCCGTGCAGCAGGGAAACAGGGGACAAACTCGTAACTGACCCGAGGTTCGCAATGCTTACATTTACCGGAAGTCCGGCAGTGGGCTGGCCCATGAAAGAACGCGCAGGGCCCAAAAAGAAGGTTGTGCTGGAACTGGGAGGGAACGCAGGAGTGATAATAGACAGGGATGCCAATCTGGATGTGGCAGCCCAAAGGGTAAAGGCGGGCGGCTTCGGCTTTGCAGGCCAGTCCTGCATCTCGGTCCAGAGGGTTTATGTGCACAAGGAAATAGAGAAAGAATTTACCGAGAAACTCCTTAAAGAAATAGAAAAGATAAAGATAGGAAACCCGCTTGAAGAGGACACCGACCTCGGACCCATGATTGACGAAAAGGCAGCAAAGAGAACAGAGGAGTGGGTAAAAGAAGCATTGGACAAAGGAGGCGAACTTCTCACCGGAGGAAAGGCAAAAGGAAGAATTTTCGAGCCCACTGTTCTGAGAAATGTAAAAAGGGAAGCGAAGATATGCAGCGAGGAGGCATTCGCGCCGGTGCTGGTAATAGAGACCTTCACCGACTTTGACGAAGCGCTTGAGAAGGTAAACGACTCTGTTTACGGGCTGCAGGCAGGCGTCTTCACAAACAGCCAGAAAAACGTCTGGAAAGCGTTCGAAGAACTTGATGTGGGAGGCGTCATAATAAACGACGTGCCAACATTCAGGGTTGACCAGATGCCTTACGGAGGAATAAAAGAGAGCGGCGTCGGAAGGGAAGGACCGAGATACGCAATGGAAGACATGACCGAGATGAAAATACTGGTAATGAGAAGGGACATATGAGGAACGCAAGATGAAAGCATCCGATGTTATGGTAAAATGCCTTGAAAACGAGGGCGTGGAGTACATATTCGGCATTCCGGGAGAGGAAAACATTGACCTGATGGATTCTCTGAGAGAATCAAAAATAAAGTTCGTGACAACGAGGCACGAGCAGGGAGCCGCATTCATGGCAGACGTCTACGGGCGGCTTACCGGCAAAGCAGGAGTATGCCTTGCCACGCTCGGGCCCGGCGCGACAAACCTTGTAACAGGAGTTGCGGACGCAAACCTGGACAAAGCTCCTTTAGTAGCCATAACAGGCCAGGCAGGGCTTGAAAGGATGCACAAGGAGAGCCACCAGTACATGGACGTAGTGCACATGTTCGAGCCGATTACCAAATGGAACGCCAGAATTCACAGCATAGACATCATTCCGGAAGTCGTGAGAAAAGCGTTCAGGATTGCGCAGGCAGAAAAGCCAGGAGCAACGCACATAGAGCTTCCCGAAGATGTCGCGAAAAGCGAGGTGCCGGAAGAGTTCGCCACGCCAATCCCGATAAGCGAGTTTCCGAAAACTCATCCTGAAAGAGAAGAGATAGACAGGGCGAAAGCCCTCATAAGAAGCGCCAAGTTTCCGGTAATACTTGCAGGCAACGGCGTGATAAGAGCGCACGCCTCGCACGAGCTCGTTCATTTCGCAGAGATGAACAACATACCTGTTGCCAACACGTTCATGGCAAAGGGAGCAATACCAAGCAACCATCCCCTGAGCATCTCAACGATAGGGCTTCAGGCAAACGATTACGTGCTGTGCGAGATAAGCAAGGCGGACCTCATTATAGCGATAGGGTATGACCTTGCAGAGTACTCGCCGGCAAAATGGAATCCTGACAGGGACAAGAAAGTTCTCGTTATTGACTCCCAGCCGGCAGAAGTTGACAGCCACATGACCATCGCGCACGAACTCGTGGGGGACATCAGGCAGATACTCAGAAGTTTGGGAGGAACCAGAATAATAGAGAGAAGCTCTGAATACGCAAGAACCCTGAAAAAAATAATAGAGGAAGAAAGGGACTCTTACAGAAACGACAGCAGTTTTCCCATGAAGCCGCAAAAAATAATTCTGGACATCAGGGCGGCAATGAAAGAAGAAGACATACTGATATCTGATGTCGGAGCCCACAAGCTTTGGATTGCAAGAATGTATCCCGCATACAAGCCGAACACGTGCATCATAAGCAACGGCTTTGCATCCATGGGAATAGCAATCCCGGGCGCAATAGGGGCGAAGCTTGCGAAGCCGCACCTGAAGGTCGTTGCTGCAACGGGAGACGGCGGATTTCTCATGAATTCCCAGGAGCTGGAAACGGCAAAGCGCCTCGGACTTTCATTTGTGGTAATAATCTTCAACGACTCCAGATACGGAGTCATAGAATGGAAGCAGATGAAAACATTCGGAAGAAGCACAGCAGTAGAATTCACAAACCCCGACTTTGTGAAGTACGCGGAAAGTTTCGGGGCGAAGGGAGTAAGAATAAGAAGCGCAGACGAACTTCTTCCCGCTCTCAAAGCTGCGCTGGACTCAAAAGACATATGGGTAATCGACGTGCCCGTTGATGCTTCGGAAAACCTACGCCTCCAGAAGATGCTTGAGCGAAACGTGTGCCCGCCCGACGAAACAAATATAAATGAGCCGGCACAATGGAAAGTCAGAAATCAAAGCCGGTAAAAGAGGTGTTGGCAAATGGACAAGAAAGGTTATGATGTTCTCCTGTATGTATCAGTCGTTGCAACAGCATTGTTCCTCATATACGGACTTTTCGCAGCCAAGTATCTTCTGCTTTTCCTTGGGCTGATAACTCTCGCGCTCATACCGAAGATAAAGATGCACAGCGACATGCAGTAA
>RFJB01000031.1 GCA_003695045.1 Candidatus Woesearchaeota archaeon
CGAGGGAATTGAAGAGCTGAAGGAGATGATATTTGAAAAGCTTGACCTGATAAGGATTTACTGCAAAGAGGTCGGCAAGAAGGCAGACCTTGAAGTGCCTCTCATTATGAAGCGCGGCTGCACTGTGAAGGACATGTGCGAGAAGCTCCACCGCGACTTTGTCAGAAAGTTCAAGTTCGCAAAGGTGTGGGGTCCGAGCGCGAAGTTTCCGGGCCAGAAGTTCAAGTTAAAGCACGAATTGAAGGACGAGGATATTGTGGAGTTGCATATAAACTAAGGTGGATTAAAACAGGAACAGGACATCATACCAAATCAATTATTCACTGCTTTATCCCTGTTTCCCTCGTAGAAGATTATCCTGACTCTTTCTTCTGTGATGAGCCCTTCTTTGATTATCTCATCCAGTTTGGGTTTTATCCTTTCAATGTTTTCTTTGGTGTCAGTGACTTCAATCACAATCGGCATGTCCGTTGACAATCTGAGTATTGATGTTGTGTGGATGTGGCTTGTTTTGCCGAATCCCGCTATGCCTCTAAGGACTGTGGCTCCTGCAATGCCTTCTTTCCTGAGCATTTCTATGATGTAGCTGTAAAGTTTTTTTCCGTGATATTCATCCTCTTCTCCGATGAAGATTCTCAGTAGTATGGCGTCTGATTCTCTTTTCATTTTCAGGCCCTCCACAGGTTGACTGCGATTATCTTTCCCATGTAAACTGCGAGAAAGACCAGCAGTATTGTTCCCATAATGTTTAATCCGAACAGAAGCAGCTCATTCTGCTCCAGCAGTCTGAATGATTCGTAACTGAAAGTGGACATTGTTGTGAATGCTCCTAAGAGTCCTATGGTAATAAATATTCGCATTTCTTCGCTAAACATCCCCCTGTATTCGGAAAGGTACATTGTGATGCTCAGAAGTAAGCTTCCTATAAAGTTCACAGCCATTGTTCCGACAGGAAAGGTTGCCCATCCGTTCTGAACCCAGCCGCTGACAAGGTACCTCAGTATTGCTCCTGCGAATCCTCCAAGTCCTATAAGCATAATTTCATACATTACCTGTTCACCATGGTTAAATTTCAGAAGTCATCAGCTGAAGCGGTTCTGGCATTTGCCAAGGCGGACTTCATCGCCGATTACGCAAGTGGAATGCGCTTGTTTAAATAAGTTACGAACTGCCTAAAAAGTCATCCTTCTCCCGCATTCCATATTTTGTCCCCTGCATAGTGCAGATTTGCAACTACCTTGCCTTTTGTCTGATTAAGAAGTTCTCCGGCATCAAAGAGCGCAATGCCTACTGCGAGGGGCTTGCCGTGGGTTTCGTCGACTATGCATACCGGTTCTTCTTTGGTTACTGTTTCATCGCATCCCACAACGCCGGGCCTCATTATGTCGGCGCCGTTCACGACAAACTTTACCGCTCCCATGTCGACCGTTACTCTTTTCAGGGGATTTTTTTCCACGAGAATGTTGAGTGTTGGGAAGATTTTTTCATGCCGGAAAAAGAATGACGGCTTTCCGTCAATGACGAGAACCTCTGTTTTCCGCCCTTTTTCTTCAATCTCTTTCGCAATGACTTTGGATTTGGGGCTGATCGAGAACTGCCCTTCGTATTCTCTTGTGAGCTGCTCGTTGATTTTTCGAATGTCTGATTTTCTCAGCTGTCGCATTCTATCTTCACCCTGATTACGGCGTCTTTCTTTTTCATTTGCTCGACAAGCTTCCTGTCAAGATGTATTGATGCCTTGTCGGCTCGCACGCCGAATGTCCTTTTTGATTTGAAGTCCGTTATTCTTATGACGAGTTCGCTGTCGTGGGAGAATTCCCTGTTTATCTGCCCTCTGACAGAGTCCTTTATGCCGTTGCATTCTATCGTCATGACAAATGACTCGCACTGACTGGCAATTTTTCTCAGCAGTGCAGAATCGAAGTCTGATGAAACGCCCACTATGCAGTTGCCCCTGGAAGTCAGGTCTGTGTCCTTTGTGAATTCCAGCGTGTTTCTGTGAGTGGCGAGAATTTGCTCGTGCCCTCTTGCAGTGAAGGTTGCTGTTTCAGGCATTGTTCACTGGAGAAGGTCGTCTATCGGAACGCTGGGCTTGTTCTGCTTTTGTTCCGGCTGCTGCTCCTGCTGCTGCCCGGCAAGCTCTGCTGTTATGTCAACTCCAAGGTCCTGCAGCGCTTTTACGTGTATCTGCATGAGCTGCTCGACAACACCTACGATTCGGAGAAGCTCCTGCCTCTCCTTTGCGAGAGTTGCCAGTGAGCCCTTGTGAAATCCTATTTTTTCTTCTTTGCTTTCTCCTGCCTGATTGTTTTCCTGTGAAGCCATAAGTATCACCCCGGCAAGGACTTTGTTAAGCCGGGCATTTATTTAATTTGCGGTCTTCTTGTTGTGATGTTCTTTCCAAGCCGCTCGTAGAGCGCAGGATTTGCCAGCCGCATGTCTGACATGCTTCTCGGCGTCCAGTAGAGTGCTTTCATGATTTGGTGAAGCTTGCCGGGTTCTGCTCTTGCCTCGACAGCATCTTCATCTACTATTTTGAATTCATTTACAAGGCCGAGGCCTTCAGGTCCTATTATGTTTGCCGCTGCGTTAAAGTACAGGTCCCGGACATAGCCCCTTCTCATTCTGACTCTTATGTTGTCGCTGTCGCTGATTACGTGGAGGTATACGAGAGGCGTGACTATGCGCGCCTCTTCTATCGCGACTTCGTTGCGGTTCCTGAGAAGTTTGTATGAAGCATGGTGTTGTTCGCTGCCCCTGTTTTCCGGATTAATCATTAATTCTGTGAGGAGATGTTCGCCTGCTGAAAGCGTGTTTGCTTCATAGCCGGTTATTGAGTCGGGGCTCATTCCATAGGCATTGCTCAGGGCTTCCCACCATGTTTGGAGGAGCGTCGGCTTGTGTTCGTATGCATTGTCTGGTTTGAAATCTACTTTCTGAACTGCGGAATACCTCTCCCCGAAAGGTGCGTCTCTGCCCAGCAGACGCAGTTTGGTCTCGTCCATCTCCGTCATTTTACGGGAAACATTCTCAAGATAGTTGAGGATTGTCACGGGATCAAGTGAGGGAAGCGCGTTCTTTCCTGATTTGAAGTATTCCTGAATGAGCAGCCCTGTCTCGTCAATTGCTGTTCTGACATTTTTGGGCAGTTCACGCGCGCTGTCCCCCGCGTATCTCTCAAGGAGTATGCTTACAGGGAATTTTTCGTGGATTTGCCGGGCGTCGTCCAGCGCGCGGACAAAGGCAGAGCGATTTTCCATGAGGTACTCCGGAACACTGAATCCCGTGTCTCTTTTGAGGGGCGCCAGCCGCGCCGCCAGTGACGAGATTTGCCTTTTCAGGAGGTCCTTGTAGTTCACAAGGTCTGCTCTGGCATCAATGCCCTCAAGCGGCTCATAAGCGTATGATTTCCGCATGGGCATGTATGATTCCCGGAGGACTTCAAGATTGACTCCCTCAGAGTCGGAAGGAACAATCCTGTATTTCAGGTTGCCCTTGCCAAGTCCGTGAAAGACAGTTCCGTTGAAGAGTATGCTCTCATCTCTAAGCCAGAGAGGCCAGCCGTCCTTGTCGCGCTCTATTCGGCCGTTGATGGCTTCGTGAGCTTTTAACAGCAGTTTGTCAAGTGTGTTCATGATTTCTCACCTGAATGAAGAGTGGCGGGGTCCGCCGCTTTTCGTCAGAAAGTTTGGGGGAGCCGGAGGGGATGGCAATCTGTTTATATGTGTTTCGGTCAGCCCTGAAAGAAACGGAAGGGGAATGAAGAAAGCATTTCCGCGTATGGCCGGGAATAAATCATCACGCTCAAACATCGCACTCAGGAGGCACTCTTAGAGAGAGGTTTAAAAAGAGGAACTGCCATACGTGAAAGCAGGGGGTGAAATCCGTGAACAAGGAAGTTATAGAGAAATTAGCCGCACTGATGACCGCAGCTTTCGGTCTTGTTGCTGCGCTGGCTTGGAACGACACGATAAAGGCGCTGTTCAAAAAGCTGTTTGGCAGCTCTGACACGCTCGGAGCGATGTTTGTCTATGCCGTTGTTGTAACCGTGATTGCGGTGTATGCGACAATCGCAATCGGCAAAGCGGCCGAGAGAGCGAAATAAAGCGTTTTCCCGCTTTTTATTGTTTTTATTTTTTTTTGAGAAATTGTAAAGTGGAGTTCTAATTCTCCGTAACAAGGGAGATGTTCCTCACGCTTACTTTGGAGATGGAATCGCGCGGAATTCTCCTGCTGACATTGAGAAGTTCAATCCCGAGAAGATTGCCGTCACTGTCCAGATCAAAGATAGTGTGGTCGTCGAGTTTTTTATTCCTGGCGAAGGTGCCCTTGCGAAATTCGATGTAAAGGGCATCCGCATCTTTATCATAGCTTATTTCCATTTTATATCCAGTATACTGTGATAATTTTTATATTTGTTCCGAGTTAACTCAGATACTCAACTTCTTTTGTTATAGGATCATAAGCAAATTTGTTACCTGTTGTTGCATCCATCCCCGGAGAGCTATCAGGACCTAATGTCGGATCAAGAACAATACAATCTTCACCATCTATCGTGTAATATGATGTTTCTAAACCACTCATCAACGAAGAGGAATTCAGAGCAAATAAAACAGAGTACTCAATCTCAACCACAGCATCATCAGAAGAGTCCTCATTGACAAGAATAATTCCTCCAAAACGATCAAGATACTCACATTTATCATCCAACTTGAGTATGTTTGAATCTTGGCAAGTAGGGTAGTGCGTAAAAGC
>RFJB01000032.1 GCA_003695045.1 Candidatus Woesearchaeota archaeon
AGACGGGAAGCAGCGCTTGGGCGCGGCTTCCCGTCTTATGAAATATGTCGTGGAATCTGCACAGACGAAATATGCGCAGCCCGGAAATGAATTATGATGCCCTTTTTTTTTATTACAAGAACCGCCGCAGGCGCCGTGTTTTTGTCTGCTGCACTCATCATCTCAGCAGTTCTGTTCAGCTTTCACTCTGTCCCGGCAGTCGCAGCGCCGCTTGAAGCAAAGGCAAAAGTGCTGAATGCTCCTCCGTCAATAGATTTTGTCGGCACTTACGAGCCGGTTTATGCAAAGTCCAAAAGAGGGAAACCAGAAACTTCCGACGAATTCAAGAAGCTCCATGACATGCTCAAGCTGAATAAGAAGAAAGTGCTGGAAGACCTCGTTCCTGAAGACGAGTTCTCGCCTTCCAGAAGGGAAATGTACATCGGCGTCATGGTGTCCGACCTTAACACCTGCCAGGACATCAAAGTGGTTCGCTATCAGATAGTCAAGGCGGACAATAAAGAAACCTTCCCCTATCCGAGGTTTGGAAGAAAAAGCAGGGAAATGTCCCTTCTCTACTGCCAGAACCTTACCGCATTCTATTTCGCGCGATACACCATGGGAAAGCGCGATGAATACCGGATTGATACGAAAAAGCATCCCGGCTCGTACAGGGTGCTGATTACAGTGCGGGACAGCGAGAGTTACATTTCCAGCTCCTCGCAAAGGGAGTGGGCGGACTTTCATTATGGAAAAGAATCATTCTTCTCCGAGATTTTCAACTCAAAGAAGTTCCGCGAGAGAGGAACGACAGCAGATTACCTCATTGACAGGATGCGCCGGCTTTCGCCATGGAGAAACATACAGTCGTCCGCTGCCCGGGATGAAGAAACCGGGAACCCGCAGACCGAAGAACCTTCCATCGTGCCGGAGAAGAAATCCAAGGGGAAACCCGAAACAGGTAAGACAGGAAAGAAGTATGCCCAGCTCGGCTCAGGGTGGGCGATGCTCCTGATGCTGCCCCTTTTGTTGATTCTGCTCTTCATCATCAGAAAGAATAAACAACACGAAAGAGGTGATTAACACGGCAGGCAAAACAAAGAAAAAAGAGCCGCAGTGCATATACGGAGTTGTAATAGCTGGCAAGCCGACTCCTGAACAGGTGAGGGACGCAATGCTCAACTGCTTCAGGGAAGCGCACCGCCACGCCATGGAGTCCGACCTCAAAATGGGAAAGCTATCTTCCAAGAAGGACTTCAAGGCGTATGAGCAGTCATACACCGAATTCCTCCTGCGCCAGTTCTTTGAGGAAGCGGGAGGCGACTATGACCGGCCGACAAAACAGGCGCTAAAAAGAGTCGTCTCCAAGCTCGCAAGATTCTCAAAGCACTTCCGCTCAAAGGAGGTGGTGCAGAACCACGCTTCGGAATTCAAAAAACTCATAGACCAGCTCTGAACAGGACGGGCATGAATTATGCCTCCTGGCACTTTCAGCCCGTTCTCTTCTTAGAGCGAAGATTGTAGCTCAGCAGCTTTTCAGCGGCTCTTCTCTTTGCTGAAAGCATTTCCTCAAAGGATATGAAAAAAAGAAGATAGCCAGCCATCCACAACGAATCCATCGCGGCCGAAAGCGCTCCCGTCCCTGCAATGTATTCCTCCCCGAGGATTGAAAACAAAACATCGGCAAGCAATATTGCGGTAATTGCCAGAACCATGAGAAGGTAACTCTTTGCAAGGGAGCCGCCCTCAAACGACAGGGACGCAGCAAAGAGATACACTGCAGAGGAAATCAAAACCAAGTCCCCCACATTGTAAAGAACTGCGATTATTATTTCGGGAGCGCTCCCTCCTGCCTCAAAAGGAACGCGTATGCCGAAATAAGCAACCACGATTCCGAGCGCAAGCGCTGCAAACAGCGCCGCCTTCGCCCGCAGATCGTAAAAACCTGCTTTTGTCCTCTTTATTTTGCCAATGATTCCGAAAAAAATCAGCGGGTAACCGGCAAGCCATAGAAAGTCAGCCGCAGAAGGATACGGATTCGCGTTAGCAATATAATCAAGATAATACCATACCAGCTCTCCGCCAAGCCAGCAGCCAAGCCCCCCTGTTATAAGCGCGAGCGAACTCAGTGAAGAGCCAGCGTATTCCCTTGAAGTGTAAATGCCCCAGAGCACCGCAACAATTGGCGCGGCAAGATAAATCAGGTAGATCCACGCGTCAAATTCCTGCGGCAAAACAAGCGAGAGAACAAAGTGGATGGCAATAAGCAAAACAGACAAAACAACGTGAACTCTGATGCTGTCACTCTTTGGTTCGCTCATTCGGGTTACCTGCTTATTCTGCTTCTGTGTGCCCCTTCTTCTTTTTCATGAAAACGCTTTTTATCTCTTCTTTAGCTTTCTGTTCGCCCAGAACTTCCTTGATAAGTTCCCTGCACATCTCCAGCGCCTGTTCTTCCTTCATTGAACTTGCTATTTGAGAATACGACTCTGCAAGTTTCTTTCCATAGGCGCGCTCAATAATTTTGGTTGAGAGGGAAACAGCCCTTGACGGCTTCTGCTGCCGGATTGCGGTTTTGCCCTTCATCAAAGGGTTAAATGTTTTTTTTTACTTAAATCTCTTTCTGTTTATTCGAGCCCGAGCGCCTTTTTGAACGCGGCAGGGTCATATCCCACGATTATCTCTCCGTCAATGTCCGTAACCGGCACTCCCATCTGGCCGCTCTTTTCCACCATTTCCATTGCCCGTTCCCTGTCCTCAGCCACATTGACATCCTCAAAGTCAATGTTGTGCTCTGCGAGGAACTCCTTTGTCTTCTCGCAGTAAGGGCAGGTCGGCGTGCTGTACACGATAACTCTTGGCATAAAAACCACCTCTGAAAATCTGTTCATTCCCCTCTTAAGAGAACGCTTCCGCAGGGGAAAGGCGCTTCTTAATAAGGTTTTCCGTTAGAAAACCGCTTAAACATAACCATTATTGCTTTAAGAGTTCAAGCCGCTGTTTAACCCTTGTTTTCCTCAAGGATCCTGCCGAGTTCGTCCATTGCCCTTCCGAAAGAAACCCAGTCTCCTCTGGCTATCGCCTGCTTCGCTTTCAGGTAAGCGGACAGGGCGTCGGAAACATTCTTTTCGGCGCTTTCTTCCGTGATTTCCTCAGGCGGCGCTCCTGTCTCCGTGCTGCCCGAAGCACTTCCAAGCAGGGTTGACAACGCTTTTTCAAAGGACTCCTCCATGACCACCTTCTTTCCGTCAGAAACAATAACCCTCTTGAGTTCGGGCATCTGGCTTCTCTCCGCCTGAATGTAAAGCGGCTCGACATACAATATGCTCTCTCCAACGGGAATCACAAGGATGTTTCCTCTTGTTACCGAGGAGCCCTTCTGGCTCCAGAGGGTGAGCTGCTGGGAAATCTCTGCGTCCTGGTCAATCCTCGCCTCAATCTGCATGGGGCCGTAAATCAGGCGCTCTTTCGGGAACTTGAAAAGCACCAGCTGTCCATAGTTGCTGTCCGACTTGGCAGCCATCCAGGCAATCATGTTGTCTTTCTTTGCCGGCGTGAAGGGAATCATCATTATGAACTCTTCCTTCTCCCATTCGGGCAGTTTTAGAATAACATAGTATGGCTGCATTCTTACCTTCTGGCCCTGGCCGTAAATCTCAAACGGCAGCTCCCACACATCTTCCTTGTTGTAAAACACTGCAGGGTCTTTCATATGGTATGTTGCGAACTTTTTCGCCTGAATCTCAAACAAGCCCTCAGGATATCTTATGTGCTTTCTCAATGAAGGCGGCATCTCATCCATGCTCTTGAACTGTTTTGGGAAAACTCTCATCCACGTTCTTATCAGAGGATCTTCTGCATCGGCAACATAGTAGTCAACATCTCCGTTGAACGCGTCAATCACGACTTTGACCGAGTTCCTTATGTAGTTAATCCCCCTTGCCGGCTCGGAATAGGGGAACCTGTTAGTTGCAGTGTACGCGTCCTGAATCCAGAAGAGTTTTCCGTCGGCAATCACTATGTAAGGGTCTGCATCAAGAATCAGGAAAGGAGTTATCCTCGCTACCCTCTCCTGGATGTTCCTGTAAAACTGCACCCTGCTGTTCTCGTTGATGGTGCTGCTGACGAGCATCTTCAGGTCTGAAAACCTGATGCTCATAAGAAGACGGTCAAGAAAAGAGCTTATCCTGACTCCTCCCCTGCCGGTGTAGCTTGCATATATGTTCTCGTCTCCCTTGGGGTAGTCAAACTCTTTCTGTTCCGTGCCGACAATTGCGTATTCATTGTCATGCTCCCCGTAGTAAATCTCGGGCCTGTCTATTTTCAGGGACTCTTCGTTCACAACAACCTGCGGCGGGATGTCCTTCACGAAGAACACCGGCTGGCCGTCATTGGTCACCTTGTTGACGGGGCTCATCGCAAGCCCGTAACCGTGGGTGTATACCAGATGCATGTTGAGCCATGTCCTTGCCCTTTCTTCAAGCTGCTCTACTTTCATCTCTCTTGCCGAAAGCATTACCTGAGTGTAGTTTCCTTCAACATCATACCTGTCCACATCAATGTCAAGGAACTCGTAATAGAGGCGTATCTCCTGCAGCTGCTTGTAGGTCTCCTTCAGCGGACGCCAGTCGAGCAGGCGGATGTTCCTTATCGTTTCTTTGTTGTTTTCTAATTCTTCAAAACTCAGATTGTACTTCACATCATACCCTTTTTCAACTACATTGTCAAGGTTGTAGGCAATCCGCGTGTATTTTATGGCGTTCTCAATGTAAGGCCTTTCCACTTCCAGCTCGTTCGGGCTGACCTTGTAGTGCTGAACGATGTAAGGAATGACGGCAGTTCCCAGAAAAAGAACCAGAAGGTATGATGCTACTGCGATGCTTATAACATGCCTCTTCTTCAACTTTGCCCTCTTATCTGAAAGCACTGCCCAGACAAGGATTGCTATGCCTATGAGAAATGAAATCAGAAAAAGGACAGTCAGGGCGGGCAAACTCACTGCAATATCAGTGTATGCAGCTCCAAACACAGCGCCCCTGTTTGAATACAGTATCTCGTACCTTGCCAGGTAATGATTGACTGCAAGCAGGAAGAAAGACAGCGTTCCCAGAAGCGCAAGGTGGACGCGCCCCTGCCTTGGGAGGGATGTTTTCTTAGCAGGGCTGAGCTTTAACACCTTGTTGCCGTACTGGTCAACCACCACTTCGCCCTGCTTCGTTATGCTTTTGTAAAAGTAAACCAGCGACACGCCGATGAGGCAGAAGCCCACCACAAACAGCGAGACCTGGGCAAGCAGCTCGTAAACAGGAAGAGTGAACACAAAGAAGGATATGTCCTTCCCGAATATAGGGTCTTTGATTCCGAACGGAACCTGGTTGAGAAAGAGCAGGATGCTCTTCCATGCGGAACTCATGAAGAATGCTATCAGAAGGGAGAACACAATCCAGACGCTTCTTGCGATTTTTCCCGAATTCCTTGTTCCGCTG
>RFJB01000005.1 GCA_003695045.1 Candidatus Woesearchaeota archaeon
CTCCTAAGGCACATCAACACAGTATATCTAATCATAGCAGGAATTCTCATAGGAGCAGGAGTATTTGTTGCTCTCACGCGGTTTATAGTTCCGGAGATAGACAGGAGAGAAAAAGAACGTCTGGAAAAGGAGTCGTATGAGATAAACAAGCTTCTTGACATAATAGACGAATCAAAAACAGGGCTTACTGTCTTGAAAGCGGCTCAACGAATGCACAGGCCGCTGAAAGAGGTAATGGAGATTGCGGAATTCCTGGAAGGAGAAGGAATAGTTGAAGAGGCGGACAACAAGATAACTCTCACTAGTTACGGCAGAAAGATAAGACAAGAAAGCAAAAATTTTGAAGCACGATAAGGAGGTGTCTGGCATAATGGCAAAAAAAGCTCTCATAACCGGATTGACAGGGCAGGACGGCTCTTACCTTGCAGAGTTCCTGCTGAAAAAAGGATACAAGGTTTACGGAATGGTCAGAAGGACAAGCACGGAGAACTTCAGCAGGATAGACCACATAAGGGACAAAATAGAGATAGTTCCGGGAGACCTCCACGACCAGCTTTCGCTCATAGAACTTATGCAGCAGATAAAGCCCGACGAGGTTTACAACCTGGCAGCCCAGAGTTTTGTTCCCACCAGCTGGAACCAGCCGATACTCACAGGAGAAGTTACCGCGCTCGGAGCCGCAAGAGTGCTGGAGGCAATCAGGGCTGTCAACAAGAAGATAAAATTCTACCAGGCGTCAAGTTCTGAAATGTTCGGCCAGGTCACAGAAACACCTCAGAATGAGAACACGCGATTCCACCCGAGAAGCCCCTACGGCGTTGCCAAGGTTTACGCATACTGGATAACAGTCAACTACAGGGAGAGCTATGACATGTTTGCGTGCAACGGAATACTGTTCAACCATGAATCTCCAAGAAGAGGCCTTGAGTTTGTGACGAGAAAGATAACGCACGGGGTGGCAATGATAAAGCACGGGCTCGCAAAGGAGCTGCGCCTCGGAAATCTTGATGCAAAGAGGGACTGGGGATACGCAGGAGACTATGTGGAGGCAATGTGGCTGATGCTCCAGCAGAAAAAGCCGGAGGACTATGTCATAGCAACCGGCGAAACCCACACAGTAAGAGAATTCTGCAAGCTGGCATTTGCCAGGGCGGGCCTTGATTACAGGAAGTATGTGAAGATTGACCCCAGGTTTTACAGGCC
The DNA here is from genome assembly GCA_003695045.1 of Candidatus Woesearchaeota archaeon. GTDB lineage: Archaea > Nanobdellota > Nanobdellia > Woesearchaeales > J091 > J091. The sequence goes on from RFJB01000005.1 coordinate 1,204, forward strand.
TGCAGAGGTGCACCTCCTCAAAGGGGATGCGAGCAAGGCAAGAAAGAAGCTGAAATGGAAGCCGAAAGTGAGCTTCAAGGAGCTTGTCCACATGATGGTTGACGCGGACATGAAAGAGGTTGAAGAACTCAAGAAATACGGCAGAGTATGAGTGATGCGGAGATGGGAAAAAGAGTAATGATAACGGGCATAGGCGGCTTTGTAGGACCGTACCTTGCCGGAGAAATGTTGAGAAACGGCTATGAAGTGTGCGGAACCTACTTCGCTGAAAAGCCATCAATCGAGGGAATTCCGGACAGCATGCTGAGAGCAGCAGACATAACGAAGAAGGAAGAGATAAGGTCAGCGCTTGAAGAATTTCAGCCCGACTATGTGGTGCACCTTGCCGCGATGAGCGACGCAGGCGAATCGTTCAGGAACAGAGAGTTATACAATAAAGTCAATGTTGAGGGAACGCGAAACATTTACGAAGCGCTTTCCGAGGCGGGATTGAAAGCGAAAGTACTTCTCGCGGGCTCGTCCCATGAGTATGGAATACCCTTGAAAATTCCAATCACTGAGGACCATCCGCTGAATCCGAACAATCCCTATGGAGAAAGCAAGGTTGAAGCTGAGAGAGTTGCAAGACAGCACCCGCAGATTAAGACCGTCTTCGCCAGAAGCTTCAACCATACCGGTCCTGGACAGCCGCCGAATTTTGTTCTGCCGTCCTTCGCACACCAGATTGCAATGATAGAATCAGGAAAGCAGGAACCCGTAATAAGAGTCGGGAACATTGACGCCAAGAGGGATTTCCTTGATGTGAGAGATGTGGTAAGGGCTTACCGCCTGCTCCTCCAGAAGGGGAGAGAAGGCGAAGCGTACAATGTGTGCAGCGGAGAGTCGCACAGAATAAGCGACCTGCTGGTAGAAATGATAGGGATGAGCAGGGCAGACATTAAGATAATGAGGGATGAAGAAAAACTCAGGCCTGTTGACATCCCTGAACTCAGAGGGGACAACAGCAAACTGAAAGGAGAAACCGGTTGGCAGCAGGAGATAAGCATCGACGAAACAATGAGAGACCTGCTTGATTACTGGAGAAAGAAAGTGAGTGAAGAATGAAGGCGCAGGAGAAAGGAGAGAAAGAGAAGGTTGCTTATGTCGTGACCCCGACATACAACGAAAGAGAAAACATCAGAATACTCATTCCCCTGCTGGAAGAAACTTTTGAGAGCGTCAAAAAAAAGGGTTATACCCCGAGAATCCTTGTTGTTGACGACAACAGCCCGGACGGAACAGCGGAAGAAGTGAAAAAACTTGCTCAAAAGTATGGAAACATAGAGTTGTTGACAGGAAGCAAACAGGGACTCGGAGTCGCATACCAGAGGGGATTTAAGCATGTCATGGACAAGTGCGACGCCATAATAATGATGGACGCCGACCTGTCGCATCCTCCCTCGCTCATTCCCGGAATGCTCGAAGAACTGGAGAGAGGATACACTCTTGTCATAGGCAGCAGGTACATAAAAGGCGGCGGCACGCCCGACTGGCCGCTGAGCAGGAAGTTAATCAGCAGGGGCGGGAATTTCTTTGCCAGAATAGTTGCGGGCATGTACAGGGTGCATGACTGCACATCCGGCTTCAGGGCAATAAGCACAGACCTGTTGAGGAAAGTTGACTTCAGGACTCTGGCAACAAGGGGTTACGCCTTCCTTACCACACTGCTTTACGAGCTGTACATTAAAGGTGCAAAAATAAAAGAAGTCCCCCTTGTTTTCAAAGACAGAAAGTACGGGGAAACAAAGCTTACCAGAAAGGACATAATTGAATTCTTCCTAAATGCCTGGCGCATCAGGTTCAGGGACTCAAAGAGGATGATAAAGTTCGCCATTGTGGGCGGCTCGGGAATCTTCGTGAACCTAGGGGTCTTTCAGATAGCAAAGCTGCTGCTCTATTCAAATCTGGGCCAGAGCAACGGAACACTCCTGGCATCAAGCCTTATTGGAGACGAAATCTCAATCATCTGGAACTTCATACTGAACCACGAGTGGACATTCAAACACTCAACCAACGACTCGCATGTGCTCGTCAAAATGCTGAAGTTTCACGCGGTAGCGATAAGCAGCGTCGTCATAAACAACAGCGTGCTGTTCTTCCTTCACACCCGATTCGGAGTGTGGGACGTTGCGGCAAAACTGGCGGGAATACTGATTGCTTTCCTCTGGAACTATTTTGTCAATGTGAAATGGACATGGAGGGAGAAAATATGAAGAAGGTAACGGTCATAATGGCAGGAGGCATAGGGGAAAGATTCTGGCCGTATTCAAGGAAGAAACATCCGAAGCAGCTGCTGACTCTCTTCGGCAGGAAGCCGATGATAAAGGAAACTGTTGAGCGTCTTAAGAGCATCGCTCCCGAAAACAACACGTACATAGCCACAAACGGGCACCTTGCCGGAAAGATAAGGAAGGTTCTTCCGAAAGCAAGATATGTTGTGGAGCCGATGGGGCGGAATACTGCTGCATGCATAGCGCTCAGCGCCGCCAGAATCATGTCAGAACACGGGGATGCGCTCATGTTCATAGAGACGGCAGACCATGTTTACAAGGAGAAAAAGAAATATCTGGAGCATGTCAAAAAGGCGCTTGCCGTCGCAGAAAGGGGGTTTATTGTTCTCATAGGAATAAAACCCTCGGAACCGCACACAGGATACGGATACATCCAGAAAGGAGCCCTGATTGAAGGCGGCCCGATAAGAGCCCATAAAGTCAGGAGATTCAGGGAGAAGCCAGACCTTAAGACTGCGAAAAGATACCTGAAAAGCGGAGAGTACCTGTGGAACTCGGGAACTTTTGCAGCAAAAGCCAGCGTCATGCTCGAAGAGATAAAGAAGCACATGCCCAAACTGCACAGGGCAATAGAACGAATAAAGAAAAGCGGATTCAAAAAAGAAGTCATGAAGAAAGAGTTCGAAAAGCTCGAGAGCATCTCAATAGATTACGGTGTCATGGAAAAATCAGGAAATGTCGCGGTGCTTGAAGCGAAGATGCATTGGGACGACATAGGGGACTGGAACGCGCTGGCGAGATATTTTGACAGAGACAGGAACGGGAACGTCAAAATAGGCAAACACTATCTCAATGACACAAAGAACTGCATCGTGGTTTCCGAAAAGAAGCCGGTGGCAATGAAAGGAGTCAGCGACCTGATAGTTGTAGAGACAGACGATGTGCTTATGATAATAGACAGAAAGGATGCGCCGCGGCTGAAAGAATTGCTGAGCCAGATACCTGAAAGATTAAGATGACAACTCTAAAAAAAGAATATGCTGTGCTGGTTGCCGCGCTCGTATTTGCATTCATTCCCGTTGCAGCGGGATTTCTCAGAAGTCCGGAGGGGTATTTTTTCAACGGGCTTATCAGCCCTCTTGACGGAAACACATATGCATCGTTCTACAATCAAGCAAAGGATGGCAGACTGCTCTTCACGAACGAGTACACTCCAGAGAAGGTTCCGCACGCGATGTTCCGGCCGGTGTATCTCCTGATGGGGCTCTCAGGAGGGCTTCTCGGACTTCCTTACGAAGCAGCATACCACGCCTTCAGGATAATCATGATAGTCCTCCTGTTTCACGCCGTCACACTCCTGATAAAGGAAACAACGGGCAGGAAGGAGAGAACAATAGCGCTTGTCCTTGTGTTTTTCTCGTCCGGAGTCGGTTATGTGCTGAGGATGCTTGAACTCTTCGGGCTTAAAAGGATTGGAACAAGCGACCTGTGGCTTCCGGGCGGGATAACATTTCTGTCAATAAACGGGCACCCGCACCTGATAGCATCAATAGCGATGATGACATATGCAGCGTACTGGATTGTGAAAGCCCTCAAGAATGAAGGAAGCAAGAACAGCAGTCATTACCTGAGAAACGCCGCAATGGTCATGCTGGTTCTGGGATTTGTCCACCTGTTTGACGACATAACGCTCTACGCCGCGCTTGCAATAACCGTTGGAGCAAGCATGATAATCAAAAGAACAACAATCCATCAGTTCATCGCGAAAAACAAAAATCTGGCATGGATGCTCATCCCCCTTATAGCGTTCATTTATACCGCCTACCTGTTCATAGGAATACCGGAGTTCTCAAGTTGGAATGCCCAGAACACCCTGGAAGCCCCGAAAGTGTACTACTTCGTTTTCGGATACGGACTCTTATGGCTGTTCATTGCAGTCGGGTGGGCCGGCAGGGAAAGAATAAGACATCTGGTGTCAGACAAAGCAACACTCTTTCTGGCATCATGGGTTGCCGCAACATTCATCCTCGTTTACTCCCCGATGAACATACAGAGACGATTCATAGAAGGAGTTCACATCCCGATATCAATACTTGCTTCTTACGGACTCACGCGCATCAGAGATGCAATTGCATTGACATCGTGGAAAAAAACAGCAGGACTCGCCGCAGGACTGCTTGTGCTCATGACAGTTCCAAGCAACCTCCTGTGGCTTTACCATAACACGCCGGACGGAACCGAAACAGAATGGGAAGTCCCGTGGAGAGTGCCGCTTTACCTCAAACAGACAGACATTGACGCAATGAAATGGTTTGGCAGCACAAAAGACGCAGTGGTAATAACCGATTACGGCCACGGCAATTATCTTCCCCGATACAGCCACGCAAGACCGTATGTGGGCCACTGGGCGCAGACCATAAGCTTTGAAGAGCGCGCATCAAAAATGGAAAAATTTCTGAACAGCAAAAACACGCAGGAATTTACAGGCATGCTTGAAGAAATTGCCGCGGAAGCCCGGGAAGCATCGGGGGGAAGCAGTGTTTATGTTCTTCTTGAAAAGAACAGGATTCCGGAAGGACACCTAATCACCAGCAAAAAGTATGAAAACAAGGAAATAGTAATATTCACACCGTGAAAATGAGCAGGGCAAAAAGCATAGCAAAAAACTCGCTTGCAGTTTTTGTAAGCAGCAACATATCAAAATTCATAACGCTGTTTCTCACCATACTCATAGCGCGCTACCTCGGAGTGGAAGATTTTGGAAAGCTCAGCTTCGCGCTCGCCTTCGCCTCGCTCTTCTCCGTGCTGGTAAACGCCGGCACAGGGATACTCACAGTAAGGATGCTCAAGGAAGAAGCGCACCGGGAAGCCAAAATCGTGGGCAACACAATAGTGCTGCGCTTTGTGAATTCTGTCCTGACATTCATTATAGTGGCGGTCATAATAAACCTGATGCGCTATCCTGCAGACACAAAAACAGCAGTCTACATCGCGACAGCCGCGGTAATAGTTGAAAACATAGGCGGTGCGCTGGGAAGCGCGTTCCAGGCGAGAGAGCAGCTTGAAGCGCCGGCAGCGGTAAAAGTTCTCAGAACCCTGCTGAGATTCGCAATAACCCTGCCTCTGCTCGTGGCAGGATACGGATTTGTTGAAGTCATGTATGCCTACCTGCTGGTCAGGATACTGGGCATAGCGCACCTCCTCTGGATTTACAGGAGGAAGGTAGGAAAGATAAACTTCTCGCCCGACACGAGAATACTCAAAGCCCTCATAAAGGGAGGGATACCCTTCGCGCTGTCAGGAATCCTCGTCGAGATATACTTCAGAATAGACATGACAATGCTTTCAATAATGAAAGGCGACGCGGAAGTGGGGCTTTACAGCGCAGCGTACGGAATCATAGACGGGCTGATAGTAGTGCCGTCAGCGTTCGCAGCAGGACTGCTGCCGGTAGCAATAGAGTATTACAAAAAAGACAGGCAGAAGCTCATTGGCCTGTACCACAAGTCGCTCAGGTATGTGAGCATGCTCGCGTTCCCGCTGGCAGCAGGCGGATTCGTGCTTTCCAACGAGCTGATGACCTTCCTTTACGGACAGGAGTACGCTCCAAGCGGAGCCGCACTGAAAATACTCATATGGGTCCTTGTTCTCCTGTTCCAGGTCTATGTAATGGGAGTAGTCACGATAGCACTGAAGCAGGAGAAAAAAACAGTATGGGTCCTGTTCGGAAACGCCCTGCTGAACGTTGGATTGAATCTTGCGCTCATACCACGATACGGAATGTACGGAGCGGCCGCGGCGACAGTCATATCAGAAATGTTCTACTTCACAATGTACTACGAGATAATCAGGAGAACCCTGACAGGAGTTCCGTTCCTTAAAATACTCGGCAAACAGGCAGTGGCAAGCGCATTAATGGCGGCAGTCCTGCTGATTATGCC
>RFJB01000033.1 GCA_003695045.1 Candidatus Woesearchaeota archaeon
GTATATGGATAAAGGAGTAAGGTTAAAGAAAGAAGACCGATATCTCGGCACCCTGATGAGTTTGGCTCCTGACCAGTCCGATAAGATGCCGGATGGCGGCATCAGGTTTGTCCTTGACTTTGACGCAATAGATTATGTGAATCAAAGAAAGCACCTGGCTGAATTCTCCTCAGCGCTTCCCGTTCAGATAGCGGGGTATGCGATGCACAAGTCGTACCGGCCCTAAGATGACAAAAGAGAAAACATTGAGAGAGTTTTACTCTACTTTGAAGAATTAGAGCCAGTGCTTAGCAGAAGAGAACGCGAAGAAAACAAGTTTCTTGAAGTTGCTCTTACCGGCAAAGAGGAACTTGAAGCAATGGTAAGCTACGCGAACAACCTTGATCTGAGTAACGCCTCATTTCTCGACATGGGCTGCGGCGTCGGAAATGTTGTTTTAAGAATGGCTCTTGAAGGATACAAAAGTTATGGAATTGATTATGATAAAGACGCTATAGCGGAATCGGAAAGAGCAAGGGAAAATCTGGGTATAAGCAAAGAGCTTGCCCGCTTTGCCGTCGGAAACTATTATCCCAACGAGTTGCACCAAACAGAAGAAGGAAGGCGCCTTCTGAAAAAAACAACGGAACAGTTCAGAGTGAAGAGAGATAAAGAGAAAGAACAGAAACCAGAATGGAACAGCCCGTATGATGCTCTGGGAATAAGGTATCGCGACATAGACCTTTTTTATTCATATCCCTATGACAACGAGGAGATGATTCTGCACATATTTTCCGAGTTTGCCAAGCCGGGAGCGGTCCTGTTTTTGCGTCCCGTATTCTCAGAAGAGTACAAACTGCCAAGTAATGTTGAACGAGTTGATAGAAACATAGATGGTTCTGTTCTCGATGTTCTTGTTAAGAAAGATTAATAAGAAAGCGACGCATTCATTCTTTAGGTGGTTGAAGGTGAAGCCCAGAATTATAGCAGGCTTGATACTTGTTGCCCTTCTTATTTTATCAGGATGCAGTGCCCAGCAAGAAACAAGCACAACGCAGAAAGAACAGACTCAAAAAGAAGAGTTTACCCTGACAACAACTGATGGTGTTATTCTACACGGAACAAAGTTCTCTCCGGAAAACACTCCACAAAAATCAGTTCTTCTCCTCCACATGCTGGGGCGAAGTAAGGAGGACTGGGAGCCGATAGTGCCGCTCTTAATTCAGAACGGATACGAGGTCTTCACAGTTGACCTTCGCGGCATGGGAGAATCGACCACGAGGAACGGAAAGAAGTATACCTTCAAAGAGTTCAGCCCGCTGGACTATCAGAAGATGAGGGAGGACATGCTTCTCATCGCATCAACCATAGACAAAGACCAGTTCGACATAATAGGCGCGAGCATCGGAGCAAACCTCGCTCTGGACTACGCGGCAAGCGCAGAAGGAAACATGCGGGTTCGCAAAATGATTCTGATGAGTCCCGGCGAAAATTACAGGGGCATAGAGACGGTGAGCAAAGCAAAGAATGTCAAGGCGGAAACGTTCATCCTTGCGTCAGAGGAGGACTCCTACGCAGCAGATTCAAGCAGAAACCTCGCAGAGAGAATCAGCCAGAGCTCCCTTCAGGTTTACTCCGGCTTGGGACACGGCACAAACATGCTGAGCGATGAGTCAGCCAGACAGCAGATAATTGACTTCTTAATGAAAAACCCCTGACCGGTCAGCGCTCCAAATCCGCAAGCTTTAAATAAAAAATGCAAATAGGCAGGGTGTCCAGCACAACGCGGGGGTGCCGGAGTGGTCAAACGGGGCAGGTTCAGGGCCTGCTGGCTCAGTGCCTACGAGGGTTCGAATCCCTTCCCCCGCACTTAAACACCGATGCAACAGCAGGACACAACATTTTTAAAGAAACCGAAGTTCATCAGCAAGAAGCGGGTCCATAGCTCAGCTTGGTAGAGCAATCGGCTCTTAACCGATAGGTCGGGGGTTCGAATCCCCCTGGGCCCATTTTTGCATCTCTTATGGGCTGGTAGTTCAACTCGGTAGAACGCTCCCTTGGCTAGGGAGAGGCTCCGGGTTCAAATCCCGGCCAGTCCATTTCTTTTTATCTTTCTTCTGAAGAGATTCTCTCAAGAAGGGAAAGGTGCGCCTCCTGGCCGGTCCCTTCCTTTCGGATAACAGCGTAGGAATAAATTCGCGGAACATTCTCCGGATCTTCTGAAGTGCCGTAGGCAATAAAAGGATGGATGCTTTCAGAACCTGCAATTAACAGCCCGTTGTCTTTCAGGCCGAGAGCCATATTGTAAAGGGCTTTGACGCTTCCCTCTTCATCGAGGTGAAGGTTCAGAAGAGCGAAACAGGTGACGACGTCAAGATTGTCATAATCCAACTCCGGAAGGGATTTGTCAAGTATGTCTGCCTTCACGAAATCAATGCCTTCCGCAGATGAAACCCTTGGGATCTCATACACATCAAGTCCGGCCAGATAAGCAGACGGAAACCTTTTTCTGGCTTCTCCCAGAAAGCCCATGTTTGAACAGCCAACATCCATGAGCGCGAAATTGAGATGGTGCTGATGAGGATTCTGATTCGGATGATGCTGATAACGCTGATGATTCGGATGATGAAGTTCCTGCGGGGCGCTGCCTTCAGAATGCGCTGCTCCAAAGTACTTTTCAAGATAATCCAGCACCGCGTAGTTGCGATAGGGAATTGTCGTGCTGTTTACATACGCCTCAAGCTCGGAAAAGAATTTCCCGGATGCCTCTTCGTCAGAGAGAATCCTGTCAAAAATGTCCTTGGATGAGAATTTCTGAAAGAGTTCTTCAGAATAAGAAGAGTGTTCGGGAAGCGCCCTGGCCGCGGATTTGAACGCATGACCGAAGTTCAGAGGCGAGGTGATGCCCCTCTCCAAACGGTTTAGCGCAATAGACCTTACTCTGCTTCCTATCTCGTCTTCGTAATCATTAACAATGCTGTCATAGAGGACCTTCGCCCCTGTATGCTGCTCAATCAGTCCTGAACTGTCATGATTCACCTCGTTCAGCGTGAACAATCGCGAAAGGGGTTTTTCCCTGATTGCGTAAAGCGTGAGTCCCTCAGGGAAAGAGAAATTCGAGAAAGAGTCATGGTGAGGGGGGATGAACTGCACTACTGCTCGGGCAGAGTTGAGAAGAGCCGTTGAGGACGCATTTCCATTGTTCAAAAGACCTTTATTGTGCTTGACCATGCTTTTTCATCTCGTTTTTCATTTTTCATATTGCCATTCTTTAATCATTAGCCATTCTTCAGCCA
>RFJB01000034.1 GCA_003695045.1 Candidatus Woesearchaeota archaeon
GTGTTGTCCAGCTTCTGAAGTTCCGGCTTGTTTCTCTCCCTCCGGCTGATATCCACGAGCGTGTCGTAGGTTATGTGTATCTCCCTGTCAGACTCTGCCATGACAGAGTGAATTGCACGGGGGAATATAAGCATTTCGCAACTTTAAGGCGCCTGAGAAAAAGAGAAGGCGGAATCAGAAATAAAAGAGAAAAAAATGGGCCGAAGCCCTGTTTATTCGCTTTCCTCCATCGGCATTCCAACGCTGATGTCGGTAAGGCTTGTTCCGGTTACATCAACCTCGTCACCCTTGAGGTAATCCTTGTACTTGTCGTATTCGGCAAGCACAATTGATGCCCTTCGGGTGTCCTCAGCTGCGTAACCAGCCACCAAGATCTGAACCTTGCCGTTGTTCTCGAACAGCTTGATCTTGGCATGGCCTTCCTCGAAGCCCTCTGCGCAGTTGGCGGGATTGCCGAGCAGCTCTGCAGCTGCGGTGTTAGCGCAGGGTCCTCCGACAACGACAGCGTTGACCGACTTGACGTCGCTGACCTCAGATGCCAGCTTGACTGCACCAACGGCAATCTTCTGGACCTGCTGTGTTGCAACCTCTCCTTCCGAGCCGCCACTCATGAGTTCGGCATTCACAGGCGTGAAGAACACTTCAAGCCATGCGGGCTCGTCCGGATAAGTTATGTCGAGGCTTCTCTTGTCTTCCTGGTCATACTTGATTTCTGTTCCCCTGTAGGTTGCATAGTACTGGTCGTCGTTGTTGTCAGCCGAATCGTCGACAGGTCCGAACTTGGCGTGGTCAAAGCTGGGCGCTCCGACATCAATCTCGTCGTCGTTCGTGTCGTATGTCAGGTTCACTGTCACATTGGTTGCGGGAACTCCTGCCTCGTCTGACTCCTCAAAGAGCTTGAAGGCATAGCCGTCGCTGGCGGGTGTTCCGATTGCAATCTCTGCTTCGTATTCGGTTTCTGCGTTGTTGCCTCCGAGGTTGATGTCATCAAAGGTAATGAATCCAGCCTCTGATGCATTGCCTGTCTCGTTGATGGTCAGCTTGATGTCACCAACGCCTGAACCAAGCGTTATGGTGCTCTGCTGTCCATCGGTGTAGCTGTTGCCTTCGTCAGTGCTGCCGTATGTCAGGTCCTTGAAGTCAATCTTGTCGTCAGTCGTGTCGATGTCAGTTATCTCAATGAGGTGAGCTTCCTGACCTGAGGTCACGACATAGAACATCGCGCCTTCGCACTCCCTGACATCGTCGGTTGCTGTAGCTGACTGGCAGGTGTCTCCTTCAAAGTAGACCCTGTCGTTGATTGCGTCGCCGTCTCCAACAACGATGTTGGACCCGTCATAATAGAACGGAATCTCAACTTCCTTACCGTCATTGTTGGTAAAGGTCAGGGTTGCGTCGTCTCCGCTTGCGCTCAGCATGACCTGCTCGGTCTTCTGAACCACGTTGCCCACGACGAACTTGAAGTTCCCAAAGATTGGGTCCTGGTATTCGTCTCCAGGCATGAGATAAACGTCGTCGTCAGGCACGTAGGTTATCTCGAGCTTGGTCCACTGGCCGCTGGATGCGGTAATGCTGACGCTTGATCCGTCAACGTCCTTGCCGTTCATCTGGACTTCCTTGCCGTCTTCAAGGACAAGCTCGGAAGCTCCGATGTTGACCTTACAGATGTCTGCGTCATACTTCTCGGTGTGGACTGCCTTTGCTTCAAGAACTCCGATGGTAACGCCGTTCTTGGTCTCTGTTTCGTCAACATCAACCCAGACGGTGCTTCCGTCAACCTTGAAGCCGCATGAGTCCTCGCCTTCGGTAACGTCCACCATCTCAATCTCGTGTTCGGTGCCGTCAACAACCCTTGTGACCTTCTCGCCCTGGCTCAGCCAGAGAACGGTCTCTCCAGCCATGAGGGAGAGCTTGTCAACATCGTTGCTGCCGTCGACATCCGCCTTAACGATGGTGTAAGTGTTGCCCTGCATCTCAAGCTCTGTTCCTTCAAGGTCATTCTTGGCAGTTGTGCTTGAAGTTGTGTCGTACTCAACGGCATCGTCGAACTCAAGCGTGTAGGTGTACATGTACTTTCCGCTTGCGTCGTCAAAGTGCAGGTACCAGCCGTGCTCAGGAGCATCGTTGTCATCCTGCGTGTATGTCACTGTTCCAGTTCCTGATGTAAAGCTGATCTTCTGCGTGTAGGTGACGTCGTTGTCAGTGTTTCCTTCTGACTCGTCGTAGGTTCCGTCATCCAGCATGTCCGGCAGGTCGCTGTTGTCCAGAGAACTCATAACGTCCTGCAGGTCTTTGCCGAGATACAGGTGGTCGCTCGTCTTGTCAATCTTGACGCCGTCATCAACGCTGGTCTCAGCTGCGGTGCCAACGCTGACATATGTTGTCTTGACAGAGACCGCCTGCAAACTTGCTGCGATGTTGGTCACGCCAACAACGTCTGCTGCTGCTGCGTTGTCTCCAACCACCAGATAACCGTCGAACTTCCCGTCCTTAATAAACATGTCGGGATAGTTTGCCAGGTCGGCTGCGGCCATGGCTCCCAGAAGGGTAGCGCCCATCATGGTGACGCCTGCTCCCAAGGCCACAATTTTCTTAATAGCCTTCCTTACTCTCATACTCTAACACCTCCGTGTGTTTTCGGACTATTTTGCCCTTACTGTAGCACCCGCAAAAAACGGGTTAAATAATCATCATCTGTCGTTTCTGTGTTTGTTTCCCTGTCGTCGGGTGAGCTTGATGCTTGATGTGGTTCCTGTGTCTATTGGGCATCCTATTTTGCCCTTTGTATTCCTTATGTTCTTTATAAAATTTTCGCAATCGTGAGGCATTCTTTGAACCTCTGTTTTCTTCTCAGCGCTTCTATTCCGCTTTTTTTGGGATTTTAGGCGTTTATTACTGCGGAGTAATCCTCATTCTTTCCGCTCACATGTCATACTTTGTATGATGTTGTGGTTTTTTTCGGCCAAAACCGCTTTTTTTGCCAATGCCACGCAAACCCATGCGGGGGACGGGGTTCGAACCCGCGCAGGCACTAAGCCACAGGGTCCTAAGCCCTGCCCGTTTGACCACTCCGGCACCCCCGCACGACAGAGTTTATTACTGCTTCCTATTAATATATAACTCTTCAGGCAGCGACTTTGGGCATGGCGATTACCCTATTTTTTCTAATCTTCTGATTTCTTCCGAACAAATGCAAGAATAGAATTAGGCAATCTTCTTTCCACGGTCAGTCCTTTCTTCCAGCAGGGCTTCTTCTCTTGGCGCTTCTTCCAAAGCCGCAGCTGGCGCAGACCCCGGTCCTTTTGTGCATGGCGTGCTTACCGCATCTCCTGCAGACAATATGGGTCTTCTTTCCTGACTTCTTGCCCATTGAAGGTGTTCCCTTAGCCATTTGCAATCCCTCTAAGTTTCTTCATCTGCCTGTTGTTTCCTGCTTATTCTGCCGGTGAGATTATTGTGATGGTATCTCCCCTGATGAAGACGGTGCCAAGCTTTCTGCTGACTTCTCCGTTGGCTCTCTCCTCTGCGTCGTCAAGGACGACATTGATGTGAATGTCAAACGCTTTTAGCTTTCCGAGAATCTGCTTGCCCCCCTTCGTTTCAACTATGACTCTTTTATCCCTTGCCTTGTTGAGCGCATCTAACGGTCTTGATACTTCCATCCAAAACACCTCGTGTAAGCATAATTCTTCTTCTGCTTTCTCTCTGCCGCTTCTCTCTGCGAAGCAGACATGTGAGAGACAGATGAGGGATTGATGTCCTCTATATAAATGTTGTGTCTTGCTCCCTGTTCTCCCTGTATTTGAAATTATTTGCAAAAGAGGTTCTGTTTCTGTTTGCACCTTCTCTGCCGACTCTTGCCGGTTGGCAACCCAAAATTATATAAATGGCTTGCTAATCCCCTCAGCCGGTGATTTTACAATGGCACTATCTCAGAAAAAATCCAAAAGGAGCCCGACGGGAGCAAAGTATCACGCTCACAGGAAAAAGAGAAAGCACGAACTGGGACGAACGCCCACGCTCACAAGAGTGAGCGACTCCTCCAAACTCAAGCCGGAGCGAGTCAGAGGAGGCAATGTAAAGGTTCGCATTCTCAGGGCTGATGTCGCCAACGTCTTCGACCCTGCCAAGAAAAAGTTTCTGAAGGCAAAGGTCTCTGCTGTAGTTGAAAATCCTGCAAACAGGCACTACACGAGGAGAAACGTGATTACTAAAGGAGCCATGATAGAAACTGACAAGGGCAAGGCAAGAGTGACAAGCAGGCCCGGCCAGGACGGCGTTATAAACGCTGTTCTCGTGAGTGAATAATCCTGCTTGTTTTTTCCTCTCTTCTTCTTTTCCGCATTCTTCTTAATGACATTCTTTCTGACGCTTTTCATTGGGCTCTTCGCGCTGTTGTTCACTGGCATGTTTCCTTTCCCACATTCTGCTTATTTTTGTCCCTTTTAAGTGGTCATATTCCAAAGATTTATATACCTGTTTTGTCTCCCTCCTGATATGTTCAAGCCCTTCAATCACAACGGAATCTACATTGCATACCCTGCTCCAGACAGGGATGTGGGCTACAGGGAGATTGCCGACCTGCTGAATGAACATTACTCTCCTTTTCTCTCGGAGCAGGAATACATATTTGATGGCACTCCTGAAGAGTTCAATGACAATAAAGGCAGGCAGTCGTGGAAGCATACGCTTTACCGAGCAGAATACGACAACATTGAAGCCAAACTCACGGTGGGAGAAGAGGCGGGCAGCATAGTGATAAAGCACCTCGGCAGTTATGTCAGAAAAACAGGAAGGAACACACACAATATTGACTATCCCGCAAGCCCCGTTTTTACCGGAGCTCAGACATACCAGAAATACTGGATTTTCTTCAACATTGACGGCGACTCGACAGGAATCGCTGCCAGTGAGCGCGACAGGTTCTCCAGCTTTCTGGAAAGAAAAATTAATTCGTAGAGGCATACTGACAATGGCGGCAAGCAAACTCGCTCAGGACAGGGAAGCCATGATAGAATTTATGCGAGAGCACACTGCAGGAGACAACCTTGATGTGCTGGTCGAGAAACTTGATTCGGGAATGAAAAGGCACATCCTCCAGTTCCGGGACGAAAACGGCGTTCTATACAACATCCTTCTCCTGTCAAGACAGGGCGAGTTTGCGCCTGAGTTTGACTACCGCAGGGAAAACTTTGATGAAGACAGAAGAAAAATGCTTGCAGTATGGAACATGGTGTCCGACTTTATTGCGCAGAAAAATGAGGAGGGAAAAGTTCCCGGCTTTGTATTCCTGCGCTCCGACACGAGATACGAAGACCTTCGCAACGGAATAAAAACGCCTCTGGAAGAAAGAGAGAAGAGAATAATCAACGAGGGAGGACACTTTCTGAAGCAGGCGCTTCCAAACGAGTGGAATCCCAACCCGTACTTCGACGAACGCGAATTAGACCCTCTTGAAGTCGTAGTCAAGCAGTTCAACTACAAGAACGAAGGGCTGCCCGGCAGGAAGCCGACATACCAAAGGCGCAAGATATACACCGACTCCACAGCGAGAGGCCTCGGCAAGAAAGTTTACACTCCTGAAAATTATTACTTCAATCCCAAAACAGGACAGCTTGATGTAATCTGGTTCATGGACCTCGGCAATCCCTACCAGTTCAGAATGACCGAGTGTCCGGTATGCTCGAATCCCAACGGCGATTACGACCACTCCTCGTGCAAAGAGCAGCCCGCATACTCGCGATACAGATTTGAAAGGGACCGCGCAAGGTACAGCAAACTAATACTCCGGCCCAAGGACAGGCAGCCCGGCGAGGACATTTTCTTCGACCCTGTGAAGCTTGTTCTCTCCGCAGGATACGACTCCCGCATTGCAAGGGTGAGAGCGGCAAAGGAGATGAAGCGCTAAAACATTTTCTGCTGGCATGCTCTCAACAATGTCTCAGTCAACAAGGTTTCAGAACAGAACTTCTTCCGGACAAATTCAAAAATAATTAATAACCCTTCATTGCCTCTTCATCCCATGACTGGACGGTTGATTTTCAAAAAAGTCTACAGCATTCTGCTCAATGCATA
>RFJB01000035.1 GCA_003695045.1 Candidatus Woesearchaeota archaeon
GCCATTCTAGCCAGGTTATACTACGTCCCCAAAGTACAACCTGCCAGACACGGAAAAAGATGTTTGTTTAAAAATATTTTGCTGATTGATTTCAAAAGTGCGGACAAATGAGGATATAAACATTAAATCGCTTTCTTTTCCTCGCGCAAATCAATTATAATGAGCTGGAGCACAAAGCCGAACAGATTGGCAAAAAAGATTAGTGCAACTACCGCAGTGAATCCGATGAAGGGTGCGAGGAAGAACGTCCATCTTTTAAATCCGGGGTCGAATCTGGCTTTGGTACGAAGTGATGTGACCAACAGAATGGCGCTATAAGCGAGAAGAACCATTTTTAATGATACGCTGCCGTTAAGGAACACTGACATCAGAAGAGCGAGTTCCGAGATTCTATCGATAAAAGTGTCTATCAGGTAACCGGTGCGCGAGGCAGAGTTTAGATAACGAGCCATTGCGCCGTCCAGACCGTCAAAGAAAAGTGACAATGCAAGCAAAAGCAAGGCAAAGACAATGTTCATGTCATAAAGGAAATAAGCAGATAAAAGCGAAAGAATGAGGCTCAAAAAAGAAATCCTGTTGGGAGTAAAGCCCAACCTTAGAAAGAGTTTCACAAACGGACCAAACAAATTTTTGGACAAACTTGCTATACTACGAGGAAGATACATAACACCACCGTGAAAATTATTTCGAATGCGAGGTCTCTTTTCAGCTTCTGGGTTGGCTTGAGTGAAAAGTTGGAGTACGGAAAGAAGGGCTTTTTAGGATATGACATAAGATAATCCAGAGCGAGATGCAGGATGAAAAACAAAACAGGAACCATTGTCTGAAGGTATATGCTTAGAGGAACAATCCATAAAAGAGACACCGGCTCCTGAAGCGGAGTTCGCCAGTTGAAATGCCTTTTTCTCTTCGATTTGGGAAGAGAATAGTACAGGGGCAACTTGAGTATATGGTCTGCGTCAAGCAGGACTCCGAAAATAACAGCCAGAGCCATGTCTGAACTTGAGAGGTTAAGATGCCTCGCCGCCAGCAGAACTGAGAAAAGGTGGGCCAAGATGTTCATTAGAATTCCCTATTTTGTTTTTGATACTCTCTCTTTCATAAATTTGTGAACGCTGTCGGATATTAAGTAGGGTATGAGAAAGCACACGCCGTAGATGATGCCTATGACATAGGGGTTTTTCTCTGTGTTGTTTATTCTCATTATTGGAATGAGCATGTTTGCTATTTTTGTTATTATGACGGCGTTTATCGCAGCCACTGCAGGAAGGAACGCGCCTGCCACGATGTAATGGGTGGGCGTAAGATTGTCAATGTCCTTTATCAGGAGCATGAAAAGCATGCCGAAGGATGTCGCGATTACGATGATTGATACATAAAGCTGGTAGTGCGTCAACGCGAGAAGGAACGGTATAAGCACGACTGACACGACAAAGTTTCCTAACAGAGCCAGAAAGAGTGCTGCCCAGTACAGCGCCTTGTCTACAAGTTTGATTAATGAGGGCTTGTCGGCATCTTCGGCTTCTTTCATTATTCTGACTGCTTTTTCGATTTCTTCTTCAGACCATCCTTTTTTTCTCAGCCTGTCCTGGATTGTCATGTTCATATTCCCACTTCCGGTTGCATCATGATATAAGATATCAGGATATAAGAGTGCCTATTTTCATGCCTGGCTTGATTCTTTCAGGAAAGACCTTCCGCAAGATTAGTGTTATGTAGTTGAGAGCCGGAGTTGGCTTATTGAATAATGAGTGCAGATTTCCTTTATGGAGGGCTTCGTGAAACTCGGCATCAAAAGGAACGTGAAACACACCGTGAACGTCGGATGTCCTCTCAGGAGACGGAAGAGGCCTGACTTGATTTATTATGTGGAAGACCCTGCCCGGATTTAGCTTTCTGAGGTTTTGTTCAAACTCTGCCGCTCTGCGCTGGCTTGTTCTGTCGTTGCTTGACACGATGAAGGACTTGTCGAATGTCGCAAGCAGGTTGAGAACCTGCGCGTCGGCTCTTGAGGGAAAGTCGGCTATGATTATGTCTGCTTGCTCTGCAAGATAGGGCAGGTGCTTGTGAAGCAGGGGGAACAACTCATGAGAGTGCGAGTGCTGGGATGCCGGAAGCACCTTGAGGCCTGCTTTGTGGGAGTATAAAGCTCCATTGAGGGGTATGTGCCCTTTCAGAACGTCAGTGAGTGTCTGCGGCGGATTGTTGATTGAAAGATGAAGTGCGATGTCTGGAGAGGAGAAGTTGAAATCAGCGAGAAGAACATCGTGCCCTTCTCTCGCAAGGAGAAGTGCGATGCTTGCAGCAAGCGCGGTTTTGCCGACTCCTCCTTTGGGAGATGCGAGAGCAACGTATTCAGTCATTTTTTTCATCATATGCTATCTGTTTTACAAGGTCAAGGAAAGCCTGCGTTCGGTGGAAGTATTCGCCGATTATGTCTATCGTTATGTCCACTCTCCTTCCGTCGGGAAGGCCGGAGGTTAAGGTAACATGCCTTCTGTATTCGTTTTTCCTTGAAACGCTGCCCCTGTTTATGGCTCTGAGAAGAAGGTAAAAGTCAAGGTAGCTCATCAGCTTCTCGTTTTCGCTGTAAAGTTCTCTTATCTTTTCAACGCGCATCCTCGGAGCAGGAGGTATGTCGTCAATCTTCCCTTTTTCCTTGGCATCAACCAGGAGTCCCTCCCAAACCCAGTCATAAGCGTTTATGAGGCGCTGGACTATGCTTAGCAGCACCTCTACGGTTCGCGTGTATTTCAAACTGACATAGAGCAGGTGGTCTGCTCTCTTCATTTCTTCCACAGCATTCATGAGGGCTTCGCTCATGTCTTCTATCATTTGAATATCTCCTCGTTTTTCCGGGTTATGCTGTTCATCTGTTCAAGGAATTTTTTGGTCTCGGATATGTATTTTTTCAGTTCTTCAATCGTTATTTTTTTCATCTTGTAGTTGTCGGAGCAGATGACGAATGAATCCTTCCGCGCGAATTCAACAGGGCTTTTTTTGTGTTCAAGAATTGTGTCCCTTACTTCGGCAATGATTTTGAGGATTTTCTTGTCAATGTTGTATCTCGGGATTATTTTCGCAACGAACATATTGTACTTCGACTCAAAGGTGTCGTGGAACGGCGGTATTTTCTTGAAGAGACGCTCGTAGTAAAGCACTGAAGCCATTCCGTTTGTTATAGCAAGAAAGATGTTCTCCAGCACTGCAAGGAGCAGCTTCGGGTCCTTGACCATGGGGTATGTTATTGTAAGCATATGGTCTGCTACTTGTATGTTTCTGCGGGCTTTCTCTCTTGCAATCTGGAAGCGTTCCATCAGAAAATGTAATACGATGTGCATATAAAAAGGTTATGCTGGAATCATGTCGTGCGGCTCACTGTCCAAGCGACATTATTGCCTCGGCAAGGTCTCCCTTGGCTTCTTTGATTGCTTTTTCTGCTTCTTCCCGCGTGCAGTTTGTCTGTTCCATTACCGTGGCAATATCCTCTTCAGAAATGTCAGGTGTTGTGTCTCTTTCCATTTCCTGCGCCTGCCCGACAATCTGGTAGGTCTCCTGCCCCATCATGTTTATCTTGGCTACCTGCGGATTTGAGAAGACAATGTCTTTTGTGGGCGTCCGGATTATCACTTCTGTTGCGTCTATGTCCTGTTGCTGGATGCCCATTCTTTTCATTGCCTGGCGCATCTGTCGCGGATTCATTCCTGGTATCATTCTATCACCGGCCGGAAGAATTATGGAATTCCGAGCATGCTTTTTCCGTATGTGTGAAGCAGAAGAACCACAATGATGACTATTATCCCGAGAACAACGACGTGCCCCGGCTTGAGTTCTATCTTGGACCTGTAATCGTCAAAGTACCTTACCAGCCCGCCCATTGAGGAGGGCATGTTTATTTTTCTGTCCTTTGCCATGAAGCAGAGGAGAGCGGACTGGTTTAAATATATTGTGCTTCAAAGACAGCATATAAAGAAAAAATGTAGGGCAGGGATAAGCCGCCTTCTGTCGCTGCCGAGGCAAACTCGTTGCGAGATTGCCGATGCAGCGCCAAAACATTCAA
>RFJB01000036.1 GCA_003695045.1 Candidatus Woesearchaeota archaeon
CAAAAAGAAACAGAACTTGATTATGACGCAGAGCATCCCGAAAGGATAAGCTTTATGATCCCTCTCTCTGAACTCTCCGAAGGAACAACAGTTGTGTCGTTGTTTGCGGACTACGAGGACGGCAGGGAAAGCGCCGATGTTTCAATCACAAAAAACAAGTGCGCAAGGTCGTCTTCATCCTCTTCAGAGAAAGAGTCGCAAAGCGAGAAACAAAATGAGAAATCATCCGCATCAGGTTCTCGCATTTCGGAAAGCGAGTTCATAGTGAGAACTCCGAGCGTGCAGGAACAGGCAGTGCAGAGCGCTTATCATGGAGCCGGAGCTTCCAGTGAGTCGTCAGACGACCTTCTCTGGACACTGGCAGTGGTAGCCATCATTCTGCTGGGAGTTTTTGTCCTTGCAGCCGGGCTGATTATGATGAATGGCAGGGGAAACAGGCGCTGAAAGCGCTGTTTTCTCCTCCCCGTTGCGAAACCTTTATATATAAGAGAGCGCTCTCTAACCTTGTTATCTGAATCTTGAGGTTTGAGATTAGTTCTCCAGATGAATTATGAACAAGGTGCTTAAGGGGTATCTATTATGAACGAATCAGAAGTTATGAAAACAGGAACAACAACCATCGCTTTGAAATGCAACGGCGGCATCGTTCTGGCGGCAGACATGCGCGCTACGGCAGGCAACATGGTTGTCAACAGGAAGACAGAGAAAATACACCAGATAGACGACTTCATGGCAGTCACCATGGCCGGCACAGTTTCTGATGCCCAGCTGCTCGTCAAGTTGATAAAGGCAGAGCTTAATCTGAAAAAGATAAATCTCGGAACTCCCAATACTGTGAAGGAAGCAGCCAACCTTCTTGCAGGGATGATATACCACAACATAAGGAAGATGTCCCTTATTCCGGGAATCAGCCACTTTATTCTCGGCGGGAAAGACAAGGAAGGTTTTCACATATACGACCTGTTTGTGGACGGTTCCCTCACCGAAATCAAGGAGTATGTTGCCTCCGGTTCGGGAAGCGTGTTTGCCTACGGAGTGCTTGACAGCCAGTACAAAAAGGACGCCAGCATAGACGAGGGAGTAAAACTTGCCGTCCGGGCAATCAATGCTGCCCTGCAGAGGGACTCCGCCACAGGAAACGGCATAAGAGTGGTTACTATAACCGACGAGGGAGTATCCACCATCATGGAACAGGAACTTGAAATGAAACTGAAGGAAAACTGATACCGGGCTTTGCCCTTCTTTTAATCTGTTTTTATCATGTGCTTACCTTTTCAATCCGTTTGAGGTTCGACTTTTGTTATCCGTCTTAAAAAGCCAAAGGGGGTTTACAGGAAATGACAACAATTCTTGACGAAATATACAAATACATTCCAAAAGAACTAATATCCGACGCCGGATTTGAAGGCGCCAACATCGTTCTATACACCAAAGACAAGGACTTCTTCCTCGACAATGAAGGCAAAATACGCGAGGTCGTGAACGCCATCAAAAAAAGAGTGGAGCTCAGGCCCGATCCTTCAATAACCATGGAAATGGAAGAAGCGGAAAAGATTATACGCTCCCTCATTCCCGAAGAGGCAGAGGTAAGCAATGTCATCTTCGACTCTCAAAGGTCGCGAGTCATAATTGAAACATCAAAGCCGGGAGTCGCGATAGGAAAGCAGGGCTCCACCCTAAGGGAGATAAGGAGCAAAACATTCTGGGTGCCGCTCATACGGAGAACCCCCGCGATAAGGTCCAAGATAATTGAGAACATCAGGGCGGTTCTTTACCAGCATTCCGACGAGAGAAGAAAATTCCTCAATCAGGTGGGCCACAGAATCTACGACGGATGGATTCGCGGCAAGAAAAACGAGTGGGTAAGGATATCATATCTTGGTTCCGGAAGGCAGGTCGGAAGAAGCGCAATCCTGCTGCAGACGCCTGAATCAAGAGTTCTTCTTGACTGCGGCATAGATATTGCTGCTTCAGGAAAAGACGCTTACCCCATGCTTGAAGCTCCCGAGTTCAGAATCGACGAGCTTGACGCAGTAATAATTTCCCACGCGCATCTTGACCATTCCGGGCTGGTCCCGTACCTTTTCAAATTCGGCTACAAGGGGCCCGTCTACTGCACGCCCCCTACAAGGGACGTCATGGCTCTTCTCCAGCTTGACCTTGTCAAGATAATGAGAGGCGAGGGAAAAGACCCGCTCTACACAAGCGACGAAGTAAAACAGATGGTTCTGCACACTATAACTGTGGATTATGAGGAGGTAACCGACATCACTCCCGATGTCAGAATAACCTTCTACAATGCAGGCCACATTCTTGGAAGCGCTATGGTGCACATGCACATAGGCAACGGGCTGCACAACTTCCTCTACACCGGCGACATGAAGTTCGGAAAAACATCCCTGCTGGAGCCGGCGCATACAAAGTTCCCCCGCCTGGAATCCATGACTCTTGAGGCAACCTACGGCGGAAAAGACAACACTCTGCCGTCAAAGCAGGAAAGCGACAGCTATCTGGGCGAGCTTATCAAGATGACCGTTGAGCGCGGAGGAAAAGTTCTCATTCCGGTTCTCGGTGTTGGAAGAGCACAGGAAGTCCTGCTCATAGTGGAGGACCTTGTAAACAAGGGGCAAATACCTCCCGTGCCGGTTTACATAGACGGCATGGTATGGGACGTCACAGCAATCCACACCGCCTATCCTGAATACCTCAACAGCAAGGTCAGAAAATCAATCTTCCACAAAAACGAGAACCCATTCCTTAACGACATATTCAAGCGCGTTGGAAGCCAGAAAGAGCGCAAGCAGGTGCTGGAAGAGGAGGGCTCCTGCGTCATACTAGCTACTTCGGGAATGCTTACCGGAGGGCCTTCCGTGGAATACCTCAAGGGGCTTGCCTCCTTCTCAAAGAACACTCTGATATTCGTCAGCTACCAGGGCGAAGGCAGCCTTGGAAGGCGCATTCAGCGGGGAGAGAAGGCAATTGCCTTCCAGCACGGAACAAGGCAGGAAATCGTTGAAATAAACATGGAAATCTATACGGTGGAGGGCTTCTCGGGTCACTCGGGAAGAAGGCAGCTCATGAGTTTTGCGGGAAAAGTGAATCCGCGGCCCAAAAAGATAATCATAAATCACGGCGAGAACTCAAGATGCCTCGACCTTGCAAGTTCGCTGCACAAGGCATACAAGGTGGAAACTGTTGCTCCGAGAAATCTGGAGGCAATACGACTTAAATAGCGAAATCATTATATATCTGTCCTTCCTCTTGAGTCGTTAATATGTCGCTGTGGGATATAGTAATATCTGTCATTGCGAAAGCATCGCCCTTTGACAAGGACATGGAGAAAGTCCGCAAATACTACTCCCAGTTCAAAGAAAGTTGGGAAAACTTCGAGCCGGTTCCAGAGGTTTCCGATGGCGACATGGTTTCTTATCAGGACAGCTGGTCGGTATTCATAAGGCAGTATCATATGCTGGAAGAACTTCTGCGCAATTTCAACAGGAACTACAGCGGGCTGTCATTCTATGCCGGCCTGGAACCTTCTCCTGATTCGATGCCTTCTACGCCCGAGGAGAAGCCGTCGTTGCGCCAGCTTACCGCTGAAGCAGTAATCCCGTACTCGCGCGTGAAGAAAATCATTGATAATTATCCAGGCATGAATGTTGAGGAAAAAGAAGAAAACTTTACTCTCAACCAAGAGAATTCATCTGAATCCGACGGCTCAGTCCTTCTCCTGAAACTCGGGCACAAATACAAACTTATTCCTTCCGGGAACTCGGAAGACCTGTTATTCTCAAAAGACCTTCCCTTCTATTACATCATGAGAGAAGCAGCGATAAGCAATGATTTTTCGTTCAGGGAAATTTACCTTCCCTGAAATAATTTAAGAACTTCTCTCAGGTCCTTCTTCTCCACGACAGCATCGCACACATCTATGAGCGCTTTCGATTCCGCGTTGAACGCGACAGAAAAACCAGCTTCCTTCGCTATTTCAACATCGTTGTCGTGGTCGCCAACAAAAAGAGTTTCTGATACGGGAATCTTTTCCCTGCTGCAAATCTCCCTCAGAGCCCTTGCCTTGCCCTCCTGGTCGTGCTCGGTGCTTCTTATGCCTGCAATCTCGCCGTTGTTCCAGAGTATCTCGTTTATCTACACGTAATCAAATGTCTCGGGAAAAAAATAGTCAAGAACATCCTTCAGCGAGCCGGATATCACAGCAAGTTTAATTCCTTTTCTCTTTAACTCCGCCAGCGTTTCTCTTGCGCCGGGCATAACTTTAAGGGACGATATTATCTCCATCAGCTTTTCCCTTCTAAGACCTGATTTCTTCCAAATCATGATGTCATGCTCTGCCCATTCACGGTAGCTTATTCGCCCCTCATAGAAATCTTTCATTACCTTCTTCCTGGCTTCGTTGTCAGTGCCGAGCTTTTCATGGACGAGCTGCCAGATGCTTCTCGGGCTGTCAATGAGCGTGCCGTCAAGGTCAAAGCATGCAAGGCGGAACTTTCTCATATCAATAATCCCTCTCGCTTTCAGGCAGGCGGCTGTCAATAGCAGCTGTAATTATCTTTGCCAGCGCTATTGCCAGAACGAATGTTGTCAGGATAATCATCCATTCCCTCATTGTGAATTCAACAACATGGAAAAGCTTTGAGAGAGTTTTGTTGTGGATTATGAGTACTTGAAACAAGATTGGAATGAAGACAGACCAGTTGAGATACTTGTTAACAAACAGTCCGACTCCTTCGTCGAATCTGATGGCAGCTATCCTCACAAAGTGCGACATAACGAGCCACGTGAAACTCATGCTCTGGGCCAGAAGAAGATTCCCTGTCATCCTGTAAACAAGCATGAAAAGTCCAAACATCACAATGACTTTTTTCACTCCTATAAACACTGTGAGGAGAGTGATTCTTTTGTTTATCAGCTTCTCATTCTTGCCGGTGGGTTTCTTTTTCATAATGTCTTTATGCGGCGGGTCGACACCGAGGGACATGGCGGGGGCGACATCAGTGACAAAATTTACCCAGAGCAACTGGATCGCAGTAAAGGGTGTTACTCCGTAAAGCGAGCCAAGAAATATGACGAGAACTTCGGCAAGATTTGCAGTAAGGAGGTAATTAATTACCTTTCTGACATTGGAAAAGATTGTTCTTCCTTCTTTGATGCTCTTTACCATTGAAGCAAGGTTGTCGTCAAGCAGGATGATGTCGCCTGCTTCTTTGGCTATTTCAGAGCCGCCCCCCATCGCGATGCCAACTTCTGCCTTGTTCAGCGCGGGCACATCGTTCACACCGTCACCTGTTATGGCGACTCTTTTTCCGTTATCCTGCAACGCAGTCACAATCCTGAGCTTGTCTGAGGGAGACATTCTTGCAAATATGTTGTACTCTTTCACCGCTCTTCTCAGCTCTTCTTCTGACATGTTCTTTATTCTGTCCCATGTGATTGCTTTTGGGTCTTTAAAGCCGCACTCTTTTGCTATTACCTCTGCTGTCTTGGCGTTGTCCCCTGTTATCATCTTAACATCAATTCCTGCTTCGTAGAAAGTTTTGATAACTTTGTCAACATCTTCTTTGGGAGGGTCGTAAATCCCCGTAATTCCGATAAAAATCCAATCTTTCCCTTTATTTTCCGAATATGCAAACGCAATGTTTCTGAGACCATTCATTGAGAACTCGTGTGTTTTCCTTGTTATGTGCTCTTTTGTCTTTGGGTCTATCTTTCTCTTTCTGTTTCCCGAGACAATAAATGTGCATTTCTCAAGGATTATCTCCGGAGCACCTTTGATGTAGAAAGTTTCTTTTCTTCCTGTCATGTTCACGCTGATTGCATACTTTTTTTCTGAGGAGAAGGGCTCGAATGAGATCTGCCTGTGCTCTTCCCTTAGATTTACAACGTCAACACCCTTCTCGGAGAGAAAATTTATCAGGGCAAGGTCTTCTGCGTTGCCGATGAACCCCTTGGAGCTCTCTTCTGCCTCATTGCAGAGTGCAGCGCACATGACAAACTCTTTTACTGCTCGTTCCTCTGTCTGCAAACTTCTGATCCTCCCAGAATCCTCCCCCTTCAGATTCAGGAACAACTTTCTTACTCTCATTCTGTTCTGTGTCAGGGTTCCTGTTTTGTCAGTGCAGATGACATCTACGCTTCCAAGGGTTTCCAGAAGGCTCTTTTTCTTTATCAGGACGTTCTCCTTGGCGAGCCTTAGCGACCCGATAGCCAGCGTGAAGGTTACTATCACAGGAAGACCTTCAGGTATGGACCCTATCACCAACGCTGAGCCAATCATGAACAGCGAGAGCCAATCATGCCCTTTTGCATGGAGGGTAAAAAGAACTACCACTATCAGTGCAAGAGCAACATAAGTTATCTTCTTGCTTGCAGTATCCACTTCCTGAATGAAAGGCGAGATCTCTTTTTCCTCCATGCTGCCCGCAATCTTTCCAACCTCTGTTTCTTTTCCTATGGCAGTGACCACGCATTCCGCTTTTCCTCTTGCAGTGTAAGTGTTCATGAACAGCATGTTCTTTCTTTCTGCAAGGGGCACGTCCCTCTTTATTGCATGATTGAACTTCTCGACGCGCTGGCTTTCGCCCGTAAGAACGGACTCATCGGCTTCAAGAAAGTGCGCTTCTATGATCCTGCAGTCGGCAGGCACTTTGTCGCCCTCTTTCAGTATGATTATGTCTCCTGGCACGAGCTCCTCGGAGTCGATTAAATACTCTTTTCCTTCTCTCCTGACAAGCGCCTGCGTCTTCATCATCTTTTTGAGAAGCTCCGCTGTCTTCTCTGATTTAAAGTCCTGATAAGCGCCGAAGAAAACATTGACAATTATGATAATGCTTATTATTACACCATCAATAATCTGCTCCTCTTTGTTGAAGTAGAATCCTGCCCCAAAGGCAACGCCTGTTATAAGCATAAGGAGCCACACAAGGTAGCTTCGAAACTGCCTTTTAATAAGCGTAAAGAAGGTTACCTTCTTTCTTGCTTCTATTCTGTTTGGTCCATACTTTTTTTGTCTCTCCCCTGCTTCTCCTATTGTCAGACCTTCTCTGCTTGTTCCCAGAACCTCAAGGGTTTCTTCAGGAGTTATTTTGTAGTAATCCATTCAAGGTCACTGTCCTCTTTTTGGTTCTCTTTTTAAAATGCCTATTTATATCTTGTGGAGGACTTCTGGGAGCTGTTTTTACTCCTAAATGACGAAACATTTATAAACTATTTCTGTTACCACCTCTCCATGATGATTGGCAAACGGTTGCTGGTAATCGCTGTCTTTATTCTCTCAATAGCTGCAACCATGTCTGCCTTGTCATCAAACATGCCCACCGGAAACAGCATAAGGGTCTTTGAATGGCCATCAGGAGATGCCTCTGAAAGGCCTTCCCCCGCAGACCGAATCAAGGAAGACCAGATAAAGGTTTACAATGACCGAATAGTCATTGAGCTGGAAGGAGCCCGCTGGGCAAAATTCACCGACACAAACTCAATGGACCCCGTCATAGACAAGGAAGCGAACGCAATACAGGTAGTTCCCGAAGATCCGGACACAATACAGGAAGGCGACATCATCTCCTATGAGTATGACGGAAGAACGATAATCCACAGGGTTATCAGAACAGGATACGACGACAATGGGTGGTACGCAATAACCAAAGGGGACAACATCAAAGAGCCGGACCCTGAAAAAGTGAGGTTCAGCCAGGTAAAAAAAATCGTTGTCGGAATACTCTACTGAGGTGCAAATCAAATGACGGACCCTGTAAACACTGTGCTCAACCTGTACCGCCTGAAAGAACAGAAGATACCCGTCACATACCGCATAGCCAACTCCCATGAACAGGTCAAACTTCCCTATTCAGTAGTCGGAAACTTTCTCGTTTCCAATTCAGGAACCGCAATTCATTATGATTCTTCCAGAAAGGCACTTGAGCTGACGGACAAGACAGCAACAATCGAGGTTCCTGTCGAAACTCTTGATTTTGACCTTCTTGACGCGTCAATGAAATACTGGGCGCGGTTGGCAGGCATTTCGCCGGACAGGACAGCTCTGGAAAAATCAGTAAACCTCCTTGAAGCGCTCGCAGACCATCCTTCATTTTCCGAACACCTGCCTGCATATTCAATCTATCTTGGCGGTTCCCTTCTTGACTATCTCGCAGAGCAGTCGCAGGCAAGCCAGGCAGAAGACCTCATCAAAGAAATAGATGCGTTAAGAGAAAGCATCGAGGAGAAGCTCAAAGGGCAGGAATGACTTTTTTCATGAAGAACTCCTTATCCTTCGGGTTTGTCAGCATCTCAACAGCTTCTTCGGGAGTTGCCCAGACAGCCACGGGGTTGTCAGGGTCTCTGGGAGTTAATCTGGCTTGCTCGGTTGTGAAGAGAAATATTCTTATTTTCTTCCACTCGCTTCTGTCCTCCTCTCCTGCGTTCTTTCCCGACCGGAACCTTTCGTAACTGCCAATCTCTCTTACAAAAGTCAGATTGCTGATGCCTGTCTCCTCCCCTATCTCCCTGACAGCAGCATCAATCTCTTTTTCGCCGTCCTCAACATGCCCTTTTGGGAGCGACCACGACCTGCCGTGCTGA
>RFJB01000037.1 GCA_003695045.1 Candidatus Woesearchaeota archaeon
AAAAACATAGCGTGCGGCCCCGTAGCATAGCCTGGATAGTGCGGCCGGCTTCGGACCGGCTGGCCCGGGTTCGAATCCCGGCGGGGTCATATTAATTTCTAAAAAGAAAAACCAAAACCCTGAGTTGCCCGCGGATGCGAAAAGCCGGAAAAATAGCGCACTCCAATTTTTCTGTCTGTTCAACACAAAATTAATAAAAGAGTTCCAAGGAGTGCAAGCATGACTTCTTAAGGAAGCAAGGAGAGGAATGCAATATGACAGAGAGAATGTTCAAGTACTACCGAAGCGACTTTGGAGAACTGCCGGTGAAGGTAAAGCACATGGACCTTGTGTTTGATGTTTATGATGAGCACACAGTTGTGGACTCCGAAATCACGCTCGTAGCAAAGAAAGACCTGCAAAGCGTTGAGATGAACGCGAAGAACCTTGAAATACACAAGGTCGAGTCAAGCATTGAAGGAGAAACGAAGCACGAGTACAGGAAAAAGGACAACATTCTCAAAGTAATCTTTCCCAGGACAGTCAAGAAAGGGGAAGAGTTCAGGATAAAAACAAAAACGACCTGCAGGCCGACAAAGAACATTCTCGAAGGGCTCTACTACGACGAGACCCCTGAAGGAGCTCCTCCAACCCAAATAACCCAGTGCCAGCAGTGGGGTTTCCAGAGGATTGTTCCGTGCTTTGACGACATGACGGCAAAATGCACATACAAGACAACAATCATGGCAGACGAGAGATACACCCATATGATAACCAACGGCGACTTAGTGCAGGATAAAACCCCGCTGGGAAACGGAAGGGCAATGGTCAAATATGACAACACGAAAACCCCTATGGCGCCGTACCTATTCTTTCTCGGAGTCGGAACATACGATGCTTACCAGAAAAAATTCGTGTATCCTGACGGCGACTCATTCACCCTTGAGCTGCTGGTATTTCCAGGTTCTGACGCGGAAAGGGCAAAGGAAGCCCTTGAAGTTCTTCACGATGCTGTCCTGTGGGTGCACCTCTTCACAGGGCCTGAGAGGTACAGACATTACGACAGGAAGATTGAAGCATGGAATCTTATGAAAGAAGGCACTGAAGAAGCAAGAAAAAAGGCAAACGAACTTCTGCAGGGAATGACGCTCGGCTACAAATACACCGGCAGAGTGTATCGCGAGATAGGAATGCAGAACTCCGACTTCGGCGGCATGGAAAATGTGGGCAACACAACAATAACCATGAACAGAATAATGCCGTTTGAAGACATGACGGACGGAAGCTTTGAGTACATGATAAGAGTCAAGGTGCACGAGTACTACCACAACATCAACGGTTCGGAAGTCACAGGAAGAGACCCGTTCCAGATATGGCTGAACGAAGCAGTAACCGTCCATGTGGAAAGATGGTATCACGAATTCCTCTTTGGAGAAGAGTACTCA
Organism: Candidatus Woesearchaeota archaeon; assembly: GCA_003695045.1. Lineage (GTDB taxonomy): Archaea > Nanobdellota > Nanobdellia > Woesearchaeales > J091 > J091. The sequence continues at coordinate 1,425 of RFJB01000037.1, forward strand.
CGGTTGCACCAGGCGGTCTCCATTCTTGAACCACAGCACGGAACTCTGATACTTGATGCCGGACCTGCCTCTATGCCGATAGAGCCCGAGGGCTTCAACGATACAAACGAACTGATAACAAGCATAACATACATCAAGGCGCCTGAAGTTGTGCGCATGATAGAAACAATCATTGGAAAGGAAAAGTTTGTGGAAGGCCTTGACAAATACCACACGAGGTTCAGGCATTCAAACGCCACAAGAGACGACTGGATTGAGGCAATGGAGGAAGCGTCAGGAAAAGAGCTGAAAGGCATGATGGATGTGTGGCTCAAAAACACCGGCTTTCCAAGAGTCAGGATTGAGAGAAAGTCGGGACCGGAAGGAAATCTTGTGCTGATCATAACCCAAGAGCCGGTAAACGCGCCAGAGGATACAGTTTGGGAGTTCCCGGTTAAGGTTGCGCTCTTCGGAAAGGAAGGTCTCATCGAGGAGAGAACAATAATCATTCGAAGCAGAGAGCACGAGGAAAAGTTTAACCTGAAAAAAGAAGATGTTGAATTCATCTCTGCAAACAGGGGGCTCAGTTTCTACGGCTGGCTTGAGACAGACGCAACAGAGGAAGAACTCTACACGCAGGTTGAAGAGGACAACGACACAGTGGCAAGGTTCATGGCGCTTCAGAAGATAGCCGACATTGAGAAAACAAGAATAATCAGGGGAGAACAGGAAAAGCCGAGCGAAAGGTTTGTGGAAGCATACTTCAAACTTCTGAGCGACAAAGAACTGGCGGAAAAAGCAGGCGGAGCATTCTTCGCCATATTTGAAAGCGCCGACGAAGAGCTGAACCACAAGTATGACAAGCTGTATGAAGCAAAGAAAAAGATTCAGAAGGCGATAGCGGAAAAGCACAGAAACTGGCTTATCAGCAAATACAGAGAACTTTCGCAGAAAGAGTTTGAAGGAACAGTGGTTGAGCAGTGGATGAGAAGCATAAAGCCGAGGCAGGTGAAGAATGTCTGTTTGTCGCTGCTGGCAAGGATTGATGACGAGGAAGTTCACAATCTGCTCAGAGAGCAGTACAGCAAAGCAGACAACGCAACAGACAGGATTGTGGCATTCATGATGATACTTGAGAGCAGCATGCCCGACAAGAACGAGATAATAAGGCAGGAAGAGGAGAAGGCGGCAGGAAACCTCGTAAGATGGGAGACATTTCTGAGAGCAGTGGCATCAAACAACAGCAGCGATGCGCTTGAAATAATAAGGAGGATTGAGAAAAGCAAACATTTCAGAATAGAGCAGGCGAACGACCAGAGAGCCCTGTTCATGTCTTTCGCGGGCAACAAGAAAAAATCCCTCCTGACAAAGGAAGGGAGGGAATACCTTCTTGAAAAGATACTCCAGCTGGCAAAGATAAACGAGTACAGCACAACATACCTGCTCAAGGCAATGAACACGCTGGACAAGATAGAGAAAGAGCACCAGATAGAACTTGTGGAACTGCTCCTTAAGGTGCTGGAAAAACTGAATCCCGAGGAAACGCCCAGCGTTTACAACACAGCAAAGATGATACTCAAAGGGTCAAAAAAGGCAGTGGAGAATTACGGGAAAGAGAAACAAGGGAAGAAGCGTTAAGTGAAGCGTAATCCTTGAAGATAAGGTTTAAGACCGTCCAGTAAAAGATGATATAAGTTGTCAAAACTCTTAAGGTCGTGAAACTTACCATCATTATTCCATATGCCCACCTCTTTAAGTATAGAGGGTGAAACCAAACGAGAAACTTCTGGCACAGCCCTCTTGTTTACGCCGTCTTCCAAATAGGCGTTTCCCAGCAGGAGATATACCAAATCACCTTTAAGCATATTAGGAGTTGAGCATGTTTCGCCGACGCCCAAGGCACCTTTGTAACTCTCAGGAAAGGAAAAGCCAAGTTTTATTCCTCCATAACCAGAAGAATTGTAAGGAATGAAGAAGATCTCTCGTACAACCCTATTGTCGAGGGTTATCTGTCTGGAAGCAAAGGGAGGAATGAGATACTCATCAAAAGCTGAAGTACCATTCTTGGACTTGTAATCTGACTCAAACTTTTCAATCAAATTCAAAAAGAGATTTATCTGAGCATGAGGAACATCCTGATAAAAATAGACAACAAGGTTATCATTCCTCTTAATAGTGCCATCATTGAACTTGAAGCTTCTCAGCTTGTCCAAAACATTAAAATGCTTCGCCAGAAATACAGTGAGATCAACCCTTGCTTCCGGCTTGCAGGCAAAATAAAATCTAAGTTCAGCGGTTTTCTTTTCCTTTTTACGAAGTTGATTGTGAACATGAGTGAAACCGCGTGAATGTCTTACTATAACCTCTTTATTCGTAAACCCTGCCTCCTCTAGCGGGACTCCTAAATCGTGGGGGTCAAGTTCTGGTTGAGACTCATCTTTCAACACCAAAAAAGAGTACCCTCTCTTAATGGAGCCTTTTCCTGAAAAAAGAAGCTTATTATTCTCTGGCTCGTAGTCCAAAC